>DATIRG010000370.1:0-8588 GCA_035470005.1 Lutibacter sp.
AATATGCTCTAATTTGTTGTGTTGCGTTTCTGAGAGATAGTACAAAACCACCGCGGAAGCGATGATGCCTTCTTCCAATTCTTCAATCCCAAAACCTTTAAGGGTTTTCACTTTAAAGTGGTTGGTCAATGCTTCGTTGGCATATTCAGACTTAAAAATCCAGTCTTCCAAATAAAAGTTATAAAAGCGGTCGCCAAATAATTCGTTAAACTTTGTTTTGTGCTGTTTTTGGACCAAAACTTCACTCGGACTGAAATTTTGAAGCAGTTTGTCGATGTATTCAGCGTTTCCCTGTGAGGTTAAAAATTCACCGGTGGAAACATCTAAAAATGAAACGCCAAGCAGTCTTTTTCCGAAATGCACTGCCGCCAAAAAGTTATTGGTTTTTGACTGTAAAACCTCGTCGTTTAAGGAAACACCGGGAGTTATCAACTCGGTAACGCCGCGTTTTACAATGGTTTTTGTCATTTTCGGATCTTCCAGCTGGTCGCAAATTGCCACGCGCATTCCTGCTTTTACCAATTTTGGAAGATAGGTATTCAAAGAGTGATGCGGAAATCCGGCCAAAGCGGTTTCGGATTCGCTGCCGGCGCCGCGCTTGGTTAAGACGATTCCCAAAACGCGGGATGCCTTTTTGGCGTCTTCACCAAAGGTTTCGTAAAAATCGCCAACCCTAAACAACAACATGGCATCAGGATATTTGGTCTTGATGGCATTGTATTGTTTCATTAAGGGAGATACTTTCTCGATTTTTGGCGCCAATTTTTTAAGAATTTACGTTAGTTTTGCGAAGTTACATTTTAATTGAAAGATTGAAAAATTAAAAGATTGAAAACAATTGATCATTTAAAGAATAGAGAGAAGAGAATAGAGAAAAGAGACTAATAAATTTGTTGCAATTTTCAGTTTCAGTTGGCTTTGCACGATTTAACAGTTAAACAAATAAACGATTAAACAATACGAATGAGAAAACTAAAAAACAGTGAATTGGAGCGATTGGATGTTGAATCGTTTAAGCAAACTGAAAAAATTCCGCTGATTGTTATTCTTGACAATATCAGAAGCTTGAACAATATAGGATCGGTTTTTAGGACAAGCGACGCTTTTTTAATTGAGAAAATTTATTTGTGCGGCATCACGGCAAAACCGCCGCATAAGGACATTCATAAAACTGCCTTGGGCGCCACCGAATCTGTGGATTGGGAATACGCTGAAGACACGCTTGCGTTGATAGAAAAATTAAAGGCATCAAATATTAAAATACTGGCCATTGAACAAGCTGAAAACAGCACGATGCTGCAATATTTTACCATCGAACCAAACCAGAAATATGCGGTGGTTTTTGGAAATGAGGTAAAAGGCGTGCAGCAAAAAGTGGTATCTGCATCGGATTACTGCATTGAAATTCCGCAATTTGGCACCAAACATTCTCTGAACATTTCTGTAAGTGTGGGTGTTGTGTTTTGGGATTTGTTCAAGAAATTTAGGTTTTAATATTTTGCAGAGTTCTCAATTTTCAAAATCGTAAATCTAAAATAATAGAATGTAAATCAATTTGCATTAAGGATTGGAGCGATTGTTTGAGCTCTTTTAATCGTTGGAAACAATTAAAAAGCGAGTGCGAAAAGCCTGACCCGCCAGCTGGCGGGGAATGCCCAAATAAATTAAAATCCTAAAATCACTTTTGCAATCAGAAAATAGATTAAGATTCCAAAAATGTCGTTGCTTGTGGTGATAAAAGGTCCGGTTGCCAACGCAGGATCGATACCTCTTTTGTCCAAAATAATGGGCACAAAAGTGCCGATGATGGAGGCGATTATGATTACGGAAACCAACGAAATTGCAACGGTAAGTCCAACTTTAACGTCGAATCCAAGGAAAAACATTCCGGCCGTCATTAAAAGAGCCGCAAGCACCAGGCCGTTTAGCAAGCTTAACGAAACTTCTTTGATCAATCTTTTCCACCAGGAACCTCTCAAACTGTCGTTTGCCAAACCTTGAAGGATAATTGCAGAGGATTGTACGCCAACGTTTCCGGCCATTGCGGCGATTAACGGCGTGAAAAAGAATAATTCTTTGTATTTTTCCATGGCATGTGAAAATCCGCCTAAAATGGATACGCTTACAAATCCGCCAAATAGCGCTAAAATTAACCAGGGCAAACGCGCTTTTGTCAATTCCCAAATAGTATCATCGGCCTCAACATCCTGCGAAATCCCCGCAGCCATTTGGTAATCTTTTTCGGCTTCGTCCTTTATAACGTCAACAATGTCATCAATGGTGATTCTCCCCACCAATCGACCGGCTTTATCAACAACGGGAATGGCTTCTAAATCGTATTTTTGCATGATGCGCGCCACATCTTCGGCTTTATCATCAACGTGCACAAAATCCACTTTTTTTATAAAAACATCTTTGATTGCGGTTCTTGTTGAGGTTGTCAATAAATCTTTTAAAGACAGCCGACCTTTTAAAATATTATTGTCATCAACCACATAGATGGAATGTACGCGCGACACTTCTTCGGCCTGAGAGCGCATTTCTTTAACGCAAGTAAGCACATTCCAATTTTCGTTGACTTTGATCAACTCTTTTGCCATTAAACCACCTGCAGAATTTTCATCATACCGCAAAAGGTCCCGAATGTCGTTGGCGTGTTCTTCATCTTCAATATGGGAAATTACTTCTTCCTGTTGCTGGTCGGTAAGTTCAGAAATGATATCGGCAGCATCATCGGTATCCAATTCCGAAATTTCTTCTGCAATTTCTTTGGATGAAAGTCCGCCCAAGATTTTTTCACGGGTATCTTCATCCAATTCGGTAATTACATCGGCAGTTACATCGCTATCCAGTAATTTTATCAGATAGATGCCTTCCTCAACGGTTAAGTCTTCGATAATCTCAGCAATATCGGCATAATGCACCTCTTCCAGAAGCTTTAAAATCGCTTCCTCTTTTCCATCAGCAATTAATTCCTGAATTTCTTCGATGTAATCTTTCGTTATTTCAAATGACATCATTTTCTATTTTAGCAGTAAGACTTATAAATTCTTGCACAGATAATTGTTCCGGACGTTTGGCAAAGATAGGGTCTTCTCTTAAACTATCGGATAAATTGAGTGTTTTTAAACTGTTGCGCATGGTTTTTCTGCGCTGGTTAAATGCGGTTTTAACAACGGTATAGAACAGTTTTTCGTTAACGGGCAAGGTGAAATTTTCTTTTCTGGTGAGTCGAATTACGCCAGAATCCACTTTTGGCGGCGGATTAAAAACGGTTGGCGGCACTGTAAATAAATATTCCACATCATAAAATGCCTGGGTTAAAACAGACATAATTCCATACACTTTGCTGCCTTCTTTTTCTGCGATGCGCTTGGCAACTTCTTTTTGAAACATTCCCGAAAATTCAGGAATTTGATGCCTGTTCTCCAGTGTTTTGAACACTATTTGCGTTGAAATGTTATAGGGAAAATTACCTATAATGGCCACTTGTTCCTCCCCAAAATAATCGGGCAGGTTAATTTTTAAAAAGTCTTTTGAAATAATTCTGTCGGCCAAATTCAAAAAATTGGCTTTTAAATATTCCACCGATTCTGTGTCGATTTCAATGACGTGCACAACCAAGTCTTTTTTAAGGATATACTTGGTTAAAACACCCATTCCCGGACCAATTTCCAAGACAGTTTTATAGCCTTTTTCCGTTAGGCTATCAGCAATTTGCTGCGCGATTTGCTCATCTTTCAAAAAGTGTTGTCCAAGGTGTTTTTTTGCTCTGACACTCATAAGTAGTTAGTTTTTTACGCTCATGCTAAATTGTTCGCTGATTACTTTTAATTCGGTTCTAAAAGCTACAAATTTACCATTAAAAAGCTTCAATGCTTCATTGCGCAACCTGTCGGCATCATCTTTATAATAATCCTTCAACGTTTCTAAACTGTCGGTGGTATATTGCACAGAATACGTAGTGCCGCCCATTTCTTCCTCAATAATCACCTGGCTCATTTTGGCGTAAATGAATTTTCCGGTTGAAAGCATGGCCGGAATGTGTGTTTCTTTCATCCATTGCAGCCATTCGTCGTGAACGGATTCGTCTATATTTGTGGTAACGTTGTAGATGTACATTTTTTAGTTAAAAGGTTATAAGTTAAATAGTTATATGTTAAAAATTTCAAGTTTCAGGTTTCAGGTTTATTGAAATGTGGTAGGTTATATGTTTTTAGTTATTTGTTTCAGATTTCAAATCCACATCCTTCTTCCATCTTCCGTCTTCCGTCTTCGGTCTTCTGACTTCCGTCTTCAGACTAAATCCTAATTCACATCATCGCCCCGCAGTTTTCTGAATTTCTTCCGGGCATCGACCACATAAATGCTCGACGGATAGTCAAATATAATTTTTTGATAGTTTTCTTTGGCTTTATCGGGATTATTTAATTTGTTGAAATACAATTCGGCCAAATAATAATATGCGTCATCGGCCAAAATATCATCTTTATTCAGGTTGATAATTTGCAGGTAATTGTTTTCTGCATCGGTAAACTGATTTATTTTTTCATACAGTTGCGCCTGTTTAAAAAGCGCCTCGTCTTCGATGGGATGGCCTTTGTATTGATTCAAAACCAAGGTCAATGTATCAATGGCCTCTTTATTTTTGTTTTGAAAAGACAGCAAATCGGCAACGGCATATTTTTTCAAAGCTATTTTTAAACTGTCTTTAACGGCATTGTCCGTAATAAGCAAATTCAAAGCCAATGCATCGTTTGCGATGAGTTGCGAGGTGGAATTTTTCAACACACTTAGCTGCGATTGCGCCCATTCAAAATCGCCTTTGAAATAAGATGTTTGCGCAATTTTAAATCGCGCTGTTTGTCCGATGGTGTGATTTTTTAAATCGTTTTGAACTTGTGTGTAGTAAATTAACGCACTGCTGAATTTGTTTTCAAACACCAGAATATCGGCCAATTTTGTTTTTAAATAACCTTTTTGAAATTCGTTAACGGGCAATTTCAGCGCTTCTTTCAACACCAAAATTGCTTGTTCTGATTCGTTTTTTTTGAAGGCCAGAAATTCCGCATAAATGGCTTGGATATTCAGCGTAGCCACGTTTTTTCCATACTGCTTAAACAATTGCTGAAAGTGGGTTTCAACTGTTTCAACAGGTGAATTTGTCTTAATATTCACTTCAAGTAAATACAGCTTGGCAAGCAGTTCGGTTTCTAAATTTGTGGCGTTTTCCAGCACATAGGTAAAGCAGTTTTTTGTGGCTTCAAAATCGTTGTTTTCAAAAGTGATTTTTCCAAGAGCCAAAATGCCACTTAAATTGTCAGAATTTCTTTTATGAAGCGCTTTTTCCTGTACAAGTGCTTTATCATACTCTTTTTGCTGGACAAAAAGCCAACTCAGCAATTCATTCCAGCTGTTATTCGGATTGTTTTGCGAGCGTTTTAACAGGAGTTTTCGCAGTAAAAGATTGGGTTCGTTTTCAGCATCGTCGGTAATAAATTTTCCGATATAACTTTTAGCAATCGATTCGTAATTTTCATTCTTTTCAATCAGGTCCAAATAGGTGTTGAACATATTTTCAATTTCCCCCTTTTCATTGTAGATTAAAGCAATTTGAAAGTTGTAATCGGCATTCGGATTTACTTTCATGGCTTTTTTGTAGGCCGAAAGCGCATAATCCAGCAGGTAATTGTCCTGAAATGTTTTTCCGACAACATAACCCAATTCCGGTGTTTTGTCTATAGAAAGCAAGGCCTTTTCATAATAAGGAACCGCGTTCTCCAAACGGTTTTGCAGTTGCTCATTGTAGCCCAGTTCAACAAATAAATATTCCTGATTTGGATAACTTTTTAATTGTTTTACAACAACTTGATTCACTTCTTCAAATTTTTCCAACTGCTGATAGCAGTCAATTAATGCGTTTAAATAATTTGCGTTATACGGATTTTTTTCAAACAGCGTTTTGTAGAGTGAAGCCGCTTTTTCATACTCGCCATTCCTAAAATACTGTGACGCCAATTGCGGTTCCTGTGCATAAATTTGCAGGGAAAAACAACAGAAAAATAGGATTAAAGAGTAGCGCATGAAGTACGTTTTACATTTCAAAGATAAATAAACAAGTGTTAAAGTTTTAATAATTAAAGTAATTTTCTGAGTCGTCCTGTTACAAATTTGCGTGTAAAAAGTCTTTTTAGAAAGAACCTTTAAATATCAGGTCATGAAAGCAACGGTTGAAAATTACGAAACAAAAAGAAATAGCGCATTAGATTTTATGAAAAACGGACAATTGAATGCTTATTTTGAAGCATTGATTGAGATGAACAATTACAAAAAATTAATGTACACTATTTGTGCTAATTAATGAATTCAAATCCGCAATATGGCACCAATGCATCCGGAATTTTAATTCCTTCGGGCGTTTGGCAATTTTCCAATAAGCCGGCTAAAACGCGCGGTAACGCCAATGAACTTCCATTGAGCGTATGCGCCAGTTCGGTTTTTCCTTCTTTATTTTTAAACCGAAGTTTCAATCGGTTTGCCTGAAATGTTTCAAAATTTGAAACAGAGCTTATTTCCAACCAACGATCCTGTGCTGTTGAAAACACCTCAAAATCATACGTCAATGCTGAGGTAAATCCCATATCTCCGCCGCACAAACGCAATATTCTGTATGGTAATTTCAATTCCTGCAAAATTCCTTTTACGTGATTTACCATCAACTCCAAAGCCGCATAAGAATTTGACGGATGTTCAATTCGCACAATTTCTACTTTGTCAAATTGATGCAATCGGTTCAATCCGCGAACATGCGCGCCGTAAGAACCGGCTTCTCTTCTGAAACAAGGTGTATAGGCTGTTTTGCGAATTGGGAATTCGTCTTCTTTTAAAATAACGTCCCTGTAAATATTGGTAACTGGAACTTCCGCAGTCGGAATTAAATATAAATTATCGGTGGCGTCATGATACATTTGCCCTTCTTTATCCGGCAATTGTCCGGTTCCAAATCCGGAAGCTTCATTCACCAAATGCGGCACCTGAACTTCATCGTAACCGGCAGCGGTATTTTTATCCAAAAAATAGTTGATCAATGCACGCTGCAATTTTGCGCCTTTTCCTTTGTAAACGGGAAAACCTGCACCGGCAATTTTATTGCCTAATTCAAAATCTATAATGTCGTATTTTTTTGCCAATTCCCAATGTGGCATAGCACCTTCATGCAATTTCGGAATTTCACCTTCCTGAAAAATGTTCAGGTTGTCTTCTGCACAAGTTCCTTCGGGCACAATTTCATTCGGAATATTTGGAATCAAGTATAATAATTCCTGTAACTCGGTTGCTTTTTGCTGAAGATTTTCGGCTAATTCTTTCGATTTATCTTTTAACTGAATGGTTTTCTGCTTTAAAATAGCGGCTTTTTGCGTTTCGCCCGATTTAAATAAGTCACCAATATCTTTGGAAAGTTTATTGGATTCAGCTAAAATAGCATCCAGTTCTGTTTGAATAGCCCTTCTTTCTTCATCGGCCAAAATGGTTTTATCCACCATTTCAGCAGCATTTTTGAAATTTCTTTTTGCCAGGCCTTTTAAAACAGTTTCCCTGTTTTCTCTAATAAACGCTACTTGTAACATGGGTTTTATCCTTTAATTAAAAGGCAAATTTAACAAATTGCAATTAAAGGATGTTAATTACTTTCACTTGATTTTATAGAAACAGTTTCTTTGATGACTGAAATGATTTGCGGCACTTCATCAATCTTAAAATTGAAGTCTATTTTAAAGGAGTTTTTAGTGGATTTTGAGATTTTAAATTCACCTTTTTTGATGGGATAATAGCCTGTTTCGCCTTTGCAATAGCACAAACGGCCAAAGTGCAATTTCGCATCTTTTAGGGTTTCACTACTGAATTTTTTTGGGGAAATTACGGAATCCAATTCGGCAAAAACGAGTTCTGTATAATTGCTGTCTTGGGTATTTGGAATAGGTTTTCTAGTGTAAATAAATTTAAAAATCGTTTTATTTCCTTCAGAAATCACGGGATATAAACTTCCGAATTCGTCTTTTTTAAACTCCAATGATTTGTTTGGCAGCAATTCAATGGTGCAGTCACCGTTTTCGGGACAATTTAGCGTATTTACCAAAATGGCTTCATTTACAACAAAAGTAGATTTACAAGACACAATAATTAAAAATAGCAATGGCAGGAGTTTTTTCATTTGTGTAATTTAATGTTTTTAAAGCTCAAACAGCGTGCCGTTTATAATTTCCAATGATTTTTTCTTGTCTTTCTCCAACTGATTTTTCAGGTCATCAACAGAGTCAAATTTTTGTTCCTCCCGTAAAAATTTCAATACATCAATTTGTATTTTTTTTCCATATAAATCTTTGTTGAAGTTAAAAAAATGAATTTCGATGGTTTGGGTTTTCCCTTTTACTGTTGGGTTGTAGCCGATATTCATCATGCCGTAAACAGTTTTATTTTCCAGTTCAGACTTAACAATGTAAGAGCCGGTTTTCGGCAATAATTTATAAGTTTCTTCAATAAATAAATTTGCAGTTGGAAAACCTATTTTTTCTCCTAAATTTTTCCCT
>DATIRG010000371.1:0-4095 GCA_035470005.1 Lutibacter sp.
ATTTCGGGAATTGCACTTCCTTGAGGAACCTTAATTCCAAAAACATGCCGCAATTGTTTAACCGCTATTAAAATACCAGCGCCTGCCGTAAAACCAATAATTACGGAATGTGAAACAAAATTTACCAGTTTTCCCATACGCATTAAGCCCATATCAAATTGGAAAAGACCCGCCAAAAAAGTTAGTACAAGCGCCAAAGAAATAAAACCTTGCAGGTCTGTTTCAGGATTTACAAATTTTATTAACGTTGAATAAACAACAATTGAAATTGCTGTGGTAGGACCCGAAATTAAATGATAGGAAGAACCAAAAAGGGCGGCAATTATTGGCGTAATCATCGCGGTATAAAAACCATAAATTGGCGGTAAACCAGCAATCATGGCAAAAGCGACGGCTTGTGGGATTACAATAATTGTTCCTGTAATTCCTGCAATTAAATCATCTTTCCAAGTGCTTTTTGCTAGAGGCAGCCAAATTAAAAAAGGAAATATTTTTTTCAAACTCATAGCCAAAACAAGTTTCTAATTTATACTGAAACAAAAGTACACTGAACTATTTTTAGTTTTGTGATACATATCACAGATATACTTAAAATAAACCTCCTTGAATGTTCCCTTTAATTCTGCCTAAATGCCTGTATGCAAGCTCTGTAACTTCCCTTCCGCGTGGCGTTCGCATAATAAAACCTTCTTGTATCAAAAATGGTTCGTAAACTTCTTCTATGGTTTCCGTATTTTCGCCAACAGCAGTAGCGATGGTGCTAATGCCCACCGGACCACCTTTAAACTTATCAATAATGGTGGTCAATATTTTGTTGTCCATTTCATCCAATCCATGCGCATCAACATTTAAGGCATTCAATGCATATTTGGCAATTTCTATACTTATTTTTCCGTTGCCTTTAATTTGGGCAAAATCGCGAACCCGCCTTAACAATGCATTTGCGATTCGGGGTGTTCCCCTGCTTCGGCCAGCAATTTCTATCGCAGATTCCATAGAAATAGGGACTTTTAAAATAACTGCGCTGCGTTGCACAATAGTTGTCAATAATTCGGTATTGTAATATTGCAAACGGCTGCTAATTCCAAACCGGGCACGCATTGGCGCCGTTAACAATCCGGAACGCGTGGTGGCGCCAATTAACGTGAAAGGTTCTAAATCTATTTGAACGGTTCTGGCGTTTGGGCCAGATTCAATCATAATATCAATCCGATAATCTTCCATGGCCGAATATAAATATTCTTCCACAATTGGACTTAAGCGATGAATTTCATCAATAAATAAGACATCACGTTCGCTTAAATTGGTAAGTAATCCAGCCAAATCGCCAGGTTTGTCCAATACCGGACCTGAAGTAATTTTAAGTCCGACATTTAGTTCATTGGCCAATATATGCGCCAAAGTGGTTTTCCCAAGTCCGGGAGGACCGTGAAATAATGTGTGGTCCAAAGCCTCATTTCTTAAATTCGCTGCTTTAACAAAAACTTTAAGATTGTCTATCACTTGTTCCTGACCCGTAAAATCATCAAATGATAAGGGACGCAGTTTTTTTTCAACCTCCAAGTCTTCAGGTGAAGATGAGTTTTTGTCAGGATTCAAGTTTTCGTTCATAAAAACAAAGATAACGAAGTCGCAGAATTAATAATTAAAAATTTATCATTAATAATTGAAAAGGTGAAAGGCGGAAGACAGAAGTCAGAAGACGGAAGACAGAATTTCATCTTTCAAAAAAATTCTCATCAACATTTAAAACTAAAATGTTGATGAGAATTTTCCATTAAAATATTTTAAACTATTTAAGACTCTTCTTCACCTTCTTTTAAAGGCGTAATTTGAGAAACATAATCATCTTCATGTCCTGGTTTGCTGTAATCATAAGGCCAACGATGTACTGCAGGAATTTCTCCAGGCCAGTTTCCGTGAACGTGTTCCACAGGCGTAGTCCACTCCAAAGTATTCGATTTCCAAGGATTTTGTGTTGCCTTTTTACCCTTATAAATGCTGATAAAGAAGTTTGCCAAGAAAATTAGTTGTGCAGCACCTCCTAAAATAGCAAATAACGTGATTACAATATTAACATCTGCAACATCATCAAATAATGGAAATGCGGTATTTGCATAATATCTACGAGGCAATCCTGCCAATCCAACAAAGTGCATCGGGAAGAAAACGCCATAAGCTGCAACAGCAGTAATCCAAAAATGCCAGTACCCCAATGTTTTATTCATCATTCGTCCATACATTTTAGGAAACCAGTGATACACGCCCGCAAACATTCCATAAATTGCAGAAACTCCCATTACCAAGTGAAAATGGGCAACCACAAAATAAGTATCGTGCACATTAATATCCAATGCGCTGTCTCCAAGCACCAATCCTGTCAATCCACCAGAAATAAATGTAGAAACCAAGCCAATTGAAAACAACATTGCCGGATTCATTTGTAAATTTCCTTTCCAAAGTGTGGTGATATAATTAAATGCTTTAACTGCAGAAGGTATTGCGATTAACAAAGTGGTAAAAGTGAATACAGAACCTAAAAATGGATTCATTCCCGAAACGAACATATGATGTCCCCAAACTACGGTAGACAAAAATGCAATGGCGATAATAGATCCAATCATGGCTCGGTATCCAAAAATTGGTTTTCTTGAATTTGTGGCAATTACTTCTGAAGTGATTCCCAAAGCAGGCAATAAAACGATATAAACTTCAGGATGTCCCAAGAACCAAAATAAGTGTTCGAACAAAACAGGAGATCCTCCTTGGTAATGCAATACTTCTCCTTGGATAAATATATCTGACAAGAAAAATGATGTTCCAAAACTTCTGTCGAAAATCAATAACAAGGCTGCGGAAAGTAATACAGGAAATGAAACCACACCAATAATTGCAGTCACAAAAAACGCCCAAATTGTCAACGGCAATCTGGTCATTTTCATTCCCACCGTTCTTAAATTAAGTACTGTAACAATGTAGTTTAAGGCGCCCAATAAAGAAGAAGCAATAAATATTGCCATAGAAATCAACCAAAGCGTCATTCCCATTCCTGATCCAGGAATGGCTTGCGGCAGCGCACTTAAAGGCGGATAAATGGTCCAACCTGCTGATGCTGGTCCTGCTTCAACAAAAAGTGATATAACCATAACCACACTTGACAAAAAGAACAGCCAATAGGAAACCATATTTAGGAATCCTGAGGCCATATCCCGAGCTCCAATTTGCAAAGGAATTAACAAGTTGCTAAAAGTTCCGCTTAAACCAGCTGTTAAAACGAAGAATACCATGATGGTACCGTGAATGGTTACCAATGCCAGGTAAATATGTGGTGACATAACGCCTCCGTCTTGGTGGCGACCTAAAAAGGCTTCAATAATACTAAAAGAAGTATCTGGCCAAGCAATTTGCAATCGGAACATCATAGACATAAATACCCCAATAATTCCCATAAAAATTCCAGTAACTAAATACTGTTTTGAAATCATTTTATGGTCAGTACTAAAAACGTATTTTGTAATAAATGTTTCTTTGTGGTGGTGATCTGACATATTATAAATTTTTTAGTAGTGTAGTAGTTAATTTTCTTCTTGTACAACCTGGGCAATTGATTTTTGTGTGCTTAGCCAGCTATTAAAATCTGCTTCCTCTTGCACAATAATTTTCATTTGCATATTGTAATGAGATGAACCGCAAATTTTGTTGCAAAGCAATAAATAATCAAATTCGTAAGGATCTTCACCTTTTTCAGCTCTGATTTTATTGATGCCATCCACTTTTGCAATGGTTTTTTCGTTCGCTCTCATTTCTTCAGTTGTCATACTTGGCGTAAAAGAAAACTGGGTCACCATTCCCGGAACGCAATTCATTTGAGCGCGAAAATGAGGCATATATGCCGAATGCAAAACGTCTTGAGAACGGAACTTGAAAATCACTTGTCGCCCTTTTGGCAAACGCAATTCCCTTGTTGGGATATCATCGATTGAATTTTTATCGGTCATATCAACACCCATCGTATTGATTCCTTTTATATTACGTACATTTGCTCTACCCAATTCATTATCGGCTCCGGCGTACCGCGCTTCCCATTGAAATTGT
>DATIRG010000372.1:0-2212 GCA_035470005.1 Lutibacter sp.
ACAATTTGTTGAAGAAGGCCATTTAAGATGGGATTCATTAGGTGAATTTTTAGCATTGGCCGTTTCCTTAGAACATTTAGGAAAAAACTATAACGTCCCAAAAGCATTAGTTTTGGGGGAAACTTTGGATGAAGCTACAGATAAATTCTTAGACAATAGTAAATCTCCTTCGCGTAAAGTTGGTGAACTGGACAATAGAGGAAGTCATTTTTATTTGGCAACTTATTGGGCTCAAGCTTTGGCCGCCCAAACTAAAGATGCTGAATTAAAGGAAATTTTCACCAAAGTCGCAAAAGACTTGACTGCAAATGAAGCTGTGATCGTAAATGAATTAAACAGCGCACAAGGAGCGCCTGTAAACATTGGCGGTTATTACAGAATTGACGATAATTTGGCTAATAAAGCAATGAGACCTAGCAAAACATTGAATACAATCATCGAAGCAATAGCTTAGTAAATGTAGCTTCAAAAGCCAATTAATTTAGGTTTGAAAAGATTTCAAAAGAGATTCTTATAATTCAAAAAAAAGCAAGAACTTAAATTCTTGCTTTTTTTATGCATAAATATTACCTGTTGAAATAAGTTGACACAAAAAATTAAAACCAATCAAAAATTAGTATTTTTGAAACATGGATTTCATAAAAACTACTGAGCAAGCCTCCAAATACAATCATTTGGAAAAAATGAATGTCACTGAATTGTTGACGCACATCAATTCCGAAGATAAAACGGTTCCTTTTACTGTTGAAAAAGCGATTCCCGCTATTGAAAAATTGGTGCAGGAAATTGTGCAACAACTAAAAAAAGACGGCAGGCTATTTTATGTAGGTTCAGGAACAAGCGGTCGACTGGGAATCTTGGATGCTTCTGAATGTCCGCCCACTTTTGGCGTTTCTCATAATTTAGTTATCGGCATTATTGCGGGTGGTGATACCGCCATCAGAAAAGCTGTTGAATTTGCCGAAGATTCCACTACACAATGTTGGGAAGATTTAAAAAGCCATCACATAAACAGCAATGATGTTGTCATTGGCATCGCAGCTTCTGGAACAACGCCTTATGTGATAAACGGCCTCAAAAAATGCAATGAAAATGGTATTTTAACCGGCTGCATTACTTGTAACATTGGAAGTCCGCTGGCAAAAATTGCGAAATTTCCCATTGAGGTTTTGGTAGGTCCGGAATTTGTGACCGGAAGTTCAAGAATGAAAGCCGGAACCGCACAAAAACTTGTTTTAAACATGATTTCAACAAGCGTTATGATCCAGCTTGGAAAAATAAAAGGCAATAAAATGGTTGATATGCAATTGACGAATGACAAGTTGGTGATTAGGGGAACAAAAATGCTGATGGAGGACTAGAATATTTCAGAAGAAAAAGCCGTTGAACTGCTTAAAAAATACAAAAACGTAAGAACTGCCATCCTTAACTATACCAATGGGAACAGATAGAAACGAATTGTTTAGAGGGTTAAAATATGAACTGGCCACTTTGCCCCTTTTAATCGCGGCGCCAATTTTAATCACCATTGGGTTTAAAGCCATCAAACAGCAAAACAATTATTTATACCTTATTGTTGGCATAGTGCTGGCCATAACCGCCATTGTTTTGGGTATTTTAGGCATTAAAATAATTCTAAATGCATTGTTCAACAGCAAATAATGGAAATCGGTAATTTAAATAAAATTACAAACTGGGAATATTGGCCTTCTTCCATGTTTTATATTCCGCTATTGCCGTATGCTTTTTATTTGGCGATAAAAGCGCGGAGTTTCTGATTTTTTTCGGCAGTTAATCCGGGAATAGAAGGTTCAGGAAACGGGTTGGAATCAAAATACAAAACCATTCAAATGCTGCCTTCCGACTTTTGTCCGAATACTATTTTTGTGGAAAAAGGTGAAAATATTCAAGACATTTTATCAAAAATTGCCAAAAACAACATTGAATTTCCTTTAATCATAAAACCGGACATTGGTTTTAGAGGATTACTAGTCACAAAAATTAAGGATGAATTTGAACTTTCCGTTTATCTTAAAAAATACAATTCCATCAATCTAATCATCCAGGAATATATTGATTACAGCAATGAATGTGGCATTTTTTATCACAAAATTCCGGGCGAAAAAACCGGTAAAATTACTTCGGTTACCCTTAAAAAATATTTAACGGTTATTGGTGACGGAAATTCAACGATTTTGGAACTCATGATGAA
>DATIRG010000373.1:0-1926 GCA_035470005.1 Lutibacter sp.
TTGCATTTGTTCACTTTGGGATTTTTGAGCGTTTTGCTATTTTTGATTTTGGACCAAATGAGTAAACTAAACCTTCAAAAACCAATTTCAAAAGTTGGAATCATTTTATTTTTATCAGGTATTTTTATTACAGAATCATTATTGTTTTTGCAGGGATTTTTATTCCTGTTTCAGTTAAATGCCATTAAAAATTATAGTTTGATTTTGTTGATTTTTAGTTTTTTGATGGTGGTAGGGTTGTTGGTAGTTTTTGTGAACCAATTTCAAAAAGAAAAAATTATAAAAAAAACATTGTGATAAATTTATTGCCAAACTAAATTTGGAGTAGTACTTTTGATTTTTTAAAGAATTCCCGTGACCAAATACTTAGAAAATCTTAACGAATCGCAAAAAGCCGCCGTATTGCACAAAGAAGGCGCAATGATTATTATTGCCGGTGCAGGCTCAGGTAAAACGCGTGTTTTAACTTATCGAATCGCTCATTTGATGAGTAAAAATGTTGATTCTTTCAATATTTTGGCATTGACTTTTACCAACAAAGCAGCACGAGAAATGAAAAATCGTATTGCAACGGTTGTGGGTGTTTCTGAAGCAAAAAATTTGTGGATGGGAACTTTTCACTCTGTTTTTGCGCGTATTTTGCGTTCTGAAGCAGACAGATTGGGCTTTCCATCAAATTTCACCATTTATGATACCCAGGATTCTGTAAGATTGCTTTCTTCCATTATTAAGGAAATGGAATTGGATAAAGATCGCTACAAACCAAAACAGGTATTGGGCAGGATTTCTTCCTTCAAAAACAGTTTAATTACCGTAAAAGCGTATTATAAAGATCCCGATTTGTTGGAAGCCGATAAAATGGCGCAACGTCCGGAAATGGGTAAAATATACAATGAATATGTGGAGCGTTGTTTTAAAGCCGGAGCTATGGATTTTGATGATTTGTTGTTAAGAACCAATGAGTTATTGACTAGATTTCCTGAAGTATTGGCAAAATATCAAGACCGATTTAAATATATTTTGGTTGATGAGTATCAGGATACAAACCATTCCCAATATTTAATCGTAAAAGCTTTGGCCGATAGGTTTCAGAATATTTGTGTGGTGGGCGACGATTCTCAAAGTATTTACGCTTTTCGTGGCGCAAATATCAAAAACATTATGAATTTTCAGCGCGATTACGACAATGTGGCTATTTTTAAATTGGAGCAAAATTACCGATCCACAAAAAATATCGTTGAAGCCGCCAATAGCGTTATTGAAAAAAATAAAACCAAACTCGACAAACAAATTTGGACAGATAACAGCGATGGCGCAAAAATAAAAGTGATGCGAACATTTACGGAAGCTGAAGAAGGGCGATATATTGCAAATTCAATTTTTGACAATGCGATGAATTTGCAGATGAAAAATTCTGATTTTGCCATTTTGTACCGCACAAATGCACAATCACGAGCCTTGGAAGATGCGCTCCGTAAAAAAGACATCGCCTACAGAATTTACGGCGGATTGTCGTTTTACCAACGCAAAGAAATTAAAGATGCGTTGGCATATTTGCGATTGCTTGTGAATCCGACTGATGAAGAAGCGCTTAAAAGAATTATCAATTATCCGGCACGTGGCATTGGAGATACCACTATTGATAAACTTTCGGTGGCGGCAAATCATTATAAAATATCAATTTTTGAGTTGTTGCTAAATCTCAATACTTTCGATTTGAATCTGAATTCGGGAATCAAAACAAAGCTGTTGAATTTTGTGACCATGATGCAGCATTTTCAAATTGAATCGGAAACAAAAAATGCTTTTGAGATTGCCGAATTCGTGGTGCAAAAAACTCGTTTAATACAGGATTTGGAAAGAGAAGGAACTCCCGAAGGCGTTAGCAGGGTTTAAAATATCCAGGAATTATTATACGCATTAAAA
>DATIRG010000374.1:0-2364 GCA_035470005.1 Lutibacter sp.
CATTTTTCTTCAAATTTTATAAGTTCATCCGCTATTTTTCGATCGTTCGACAAACGCGGCACTTTATTTTGTCCGCCCAATTTCCCAATCGATTTCATATATTTATTAAATCCGCCTTTTTCTATCAAAGTGATTTTTAAAGGCCGCAATATTTTTCCGCTGATTAAATCGAAATAATAACTGTTTTGCTGCTGCAAAGCAACATCAATTTTATGCGCAAAATCGTCTAAATCTTCTGGCTTGTTGTCAAATTCAATAAACCATTCGTGATATGGCAATCCGCTTTCCGGCGTAATTTGCGGCGCCACTGTAAATTCATTGATTGCAATTGTTGTGCCTGTGGTTTGGCTATTGATAGCATTTTCCACTTCACTGCCAATCACGTGTTCGCCAAATGCAGAAATAAAATGTTTGATTCTGCCGGTAACTTTAATTCGGTGCGGATTTATGGAAACAAACTCTACCGTGTCGCCAATATCGTAACCCCAAAGTCCGGCATTGGTATTTAAAATAAGCACGTAGTTTACGCCAATTTTAACATCAGCCAAAGAAATACGTGGCGGATTTTCAGTAAAAAACTCTTCGGAAGGAATAAATTCATAAAACATTCCATTATCAACCAGCAACAACATTCCCTTTTCATTTTGGGAATCCTGATAGGCGAAAAATCCTTCGGAAGCCGGAAACAACTCAATAGTATCCACTTTTCGTCCTATTAAATCTTCAAATTTGTTGCGATACGGTTCAAAATTTACGCCGCCGTAAACAAAAAGGTTAAAGTTTGGAAAAATATCACCCACTTTTTTTCCGCTGCGCTCCACCAGCTTTTCAAAATACATTTGCACCCAGGAAGGAATTCCGCTAATCAATGTCATATTCTCATTGATGGTTTCGTCAACAATGGCCTCAATTTTGGTTTCCCAGTCTTCAATACAATTTGTTTCCCAACTTGGCAAACGGTTTTTGGTTAAATAGCTTGGAATATAATGTGCGGCAATTCCCGAGAGCCTTCCGGTTTTGATGCCGTTTTTTTCACCCAATTCCGGACTTCCCTGCAAAAAAATCATTTTTCCGTTTACAAAATCGGCCTTTTTGGTTTCGGCAATATACATTAACAAGGCATTTCGCGCTGCGCTGATGTGCATCGGCATCGATTCTTTGGTCAACGGGATGTATTTTACGCCCGATGTGGTGCCCGAAGTTTTTGCGAAATACAACGGCTTACCTTTCCATAAAACATCCGATTCACCTGAAATTACCTTTTCAACATACGGTTTTAACGCTTCATAATCGCGAATGGGAACCTGCTTTTTAAAATCGTCATACGACTTAATTTTGCTGAAATTATGGTCCTTGCCAAAAGTGGTGTTTTGGGCCTGGGCAATTAAATTTTCAAAAACCATTTGCTGCACTTTTACGGCATTTTTGCTTTGTTTATATATTTTGGCTGCAATGCGTTTTGCGAATGGTTTTGCTAAAATTGATTTTATGTTCATCATTATTCAAAATCTATATAATTAACTGGATTTACCGGATAGCCTTCATTCCACAACTCAAAATGCAAATGTGGCCCCGTACTTAATTCGCCCATATCACCTGCGGAAGCAATCACTTCGCCCGATTTCACCATATCGCCCTGCTGTTTGTGTAAAGCGGTATTGTGCTTGTAAACGGAAATAAATCCTTTGCTGTGTTCTACAATAACCACATAACCCGTTTCAATGGTCCATTCCGCAAAAATAATGGTTCCGTCGGCCACAGATTTTACTGGTGTTCCTTTTTTAACAGCAATATCAATGGCAAAATGCTTATTTTTAAGGCTGTATCCGTCGGTCACAATTCCTTTAACTGGAGAAAAAAACACAATATCGGCGCTTTTTGTGGCTTCGTTAAAAATACTGAATCTGTCGGCAGTTTCCACATCCTGCCTAAATTCCAAATCGATATCTGAAGGCTCAAAGTTCATCGAATCTTTGTTTAATTTCAAGGCGCTCAAAACAGAGTCTTTATCGAATTGCACTTCCTTTATTTCGCCGGTCAGTAACTCTTTTACCTTTTGGATATAAACATTGTTCACTTCCAAAACCTGATTTAAGGAATCGACTTTATACACCAATTGTGTGGCTTCTCTTTTTAATTTGGTGGAAGAATATCCCGGAATGTATTCTCTTAAAGAAGTAAATGAAATTAAAAAAATGGTACCAACAATTAACAAAACAGAAAATAAAGTTCCAAAAACAAACACATTCATTATTGTTAATTTAAATGATAATTTTTCCTCAAAAGTATCCTCATTTAAAATAACCAAACGGTATTTATTAATTAATTTCTGTTTGAATCTGACCCTTTTTCTAAGTTTTTTTG
>DATIRG010000375.1:0-5819 GCA_035470005.1 Lutibacter sp.
CCGTATAAAAATAATCAGCGATGTATTTATTTCCAATGGTGGTATAAATATGGTTGAAATTATTTAGTACCCAATAATGCTTCAATATTGCATTGAGATTGGTATTTTCAGTTTCCTTCAATTGGTTTATTAAGTAACTTTCTGAAATCTCAACAGGAATTAATCCCTGTAAAATTGGCTGGTTTGTTTGCCAAAACGTTGTTGGATTGTTTTTGTCAAAAGTTACATCAGCACCGAAAGAAAAAGTGTGTTTTCCGGATAATTTTTTATGCCATTCCACATTTTGATTTACATACGTTGCGATGGCATTGTTATCGGAAAAAATAATTTTTTGGTCGTTGTCAATGCTTGAAATAATGCTGTTGGTTTTAAAGTTGTCTGTTGTTTTGTACTGGGTTTTAAAATACCATTGGTTATTAACCGTTGGCGCATATTCAACATTAAATTTGGCAATACCCAAAATATTTCTGGTATTGGACTTGTGCGTTTTTTCTTCCGTAAAAGTCGCATATTGATTGTTAGCTTCTATAAAAGTCTCGTTTTTTGAATGCGAAAAAATGGCGTACCCTGAAATATCCAATTTTTTGTTGACAGCTCTTGAAATATTCAACGCGCCAAATTTGTTGTTGCTGCTTGTTAAATCTTGTGTCTCCAAAAATTGCGCAAAATTACTGCCGGAAGTATTGTAAATGGAACCATCGCCCTTTAAAATGGCGCTAACGCCTCCCTGAAAACTTAAATAATCTTTAAAAGTGAAGGTTTTTTCGCCGGTATTGTTCAAATTGCCAATAAAATTCACATTGGTTTTTGGGCTGTAATAAAATAAGTTGCTGTGTGTTCTGTAAAATTCTTTATTTCCTTTTCCGGCTTCAATATCCCCAAAAGAAAATTGCTTCTTGTCTTTTTTCAGCAATATGTTCATCGCCATTTCATCAGAATCCGACACATTTTTTAAAAAGGAGATTTCACTGTAATTATCTATGACCTGCACTTTGTCTATGGCATCTGCCGGAATATTTTCCACGGCCAATTTTGAGCCGCCACCGAAGAACTTTTTGCCTTCCACCAATAGGGTGGTTACCTTTTTGCCTTGTACCGTAACACTGCCATTTTTATCAACTTCCACGCCGGGCAGCTTTTTTAATACGTTTTTTAATTTGCGCTCATCGCCGGTTAAAAATTTATCGGTATTGTAGGTGATGGTGTCTTCTTTTACACTAACCGGCAACTCAATAAGCACTTCTTTTAATTGGTTTGGCGCATCAATTAAAATTAGGTTTTTTTGTGAATTCTCCGTCGCAACAAAATCAAAATTAACTGTTTTATATCCCAAATAACTCACAGAAAGCGTGTAGCTGTCGCCCTTGGTAAGTTCTAATCTGTAATAACCGTCATCATCTGTAATGGCAAATTTTAAGTTTTTTGCCGCATCCATTGGTTTGGCGATGACATTGGTATAGGCCAACGGATTTTGTAAACTGTCTTTTACAGAACCTTTTAAGGTGATGGTTTGGGCATATGAAAATACACTTAAACAAAAACAACATATAAAAGCAATTTTTTTCATTTTAATAAATTAAGTTCTAATTCATATTAAAAAAACCATTATAGGAAATTTTTGTTATTTTATCAAATTCTTCTTGAGTTACAATTTTAACATCTTTTGGAAAATTAATTTCTTGCATATCTTTTAAATTTAATTGAATTTTAGTGGCATAAAAAACAATTGCATTATCTCCCTCTTCCAATTCCAAAATTAAACCAGGTAATCCAACGTAATTTTTTGGACCTAAAGGTATTGGCAGTTTTGAGGTGTACCAAGCTACAATTGGCACTTTTTTAAAATTACCTTTTCTATCTTTATAGGTATAAACTGTTAACGCTTTATGACATTCAAAGTCTCCAACTAATTTTTTTTCATTAATTAATTCCCACTTATATATAAAATCTGATGAAATTAAAAAATTAATACCCTCAAAGTTACGATAGACCGACGAAGTATTAGCGCCTAAATTCGTGTAAAAACTATCACTATTTCTTGCAACTGTTTTAGCCAATTTATGAACTGATTCTTGCTTTTTACTAATAAAGATTGGAGGTATTTCTTTAAAAACGGAAATTCCATTAAAGTAAATTAACTCCATATTAATGGAGTTAATTTCATTAAAAATCATTTTAAAAAGTTTTTCCCTTTCAGGACTAAGTTTGGATAAAGAATCAATATTCGTATTAATTTTAACTTTATAAGATATTTTCGCATTTTTAATTTGTGAAAAACCCTTAAATCCAATTAAAATAAATAATAAAAAAATGATATGCTTTCTTTTTATATTCATAATTATTTACATTTTAGAGGGCATCTAAAGAATACTTTAGGTGCCCTCTGATTAAATTCTACCAATTATCTAAACAGTAATCTATATGATCCATACACCAGCAAAGCATGTAACTTTCATTTAAGAAATCTGTAGCATCTCTTTCATTATATGTTATTCCAATAACATCTTCCATTTGTTCAAGATCTTGAATAGCTCTGTCAAAACAATCGTCACTTTGTTCCAATATAAAATCATTCGCATTCACCATTACAACACTTACAAAAACAAACACCATACTTAAAATTATTTTTTTCATTTTTATAAAATTTAAATTAGTAAATAGCGCACAATTGCGCCTTATTATTTTGTGAATCCTGTGAGGTGCATTACTTTTACAACACTTTCCTCTTTTTGTTACATTGGCTATGTCATAGTTAGTGGTTTTAGGTTAAACATTTTATTAGCGTATTGTGTTCTTAAAATTTTACAAACAGAGGATTTACTTAACTGTTGAAAATACTTAATTTTAGTATTCTTCTCTTTCTAATTCATCCTTTTTTTTATATAAAGCTCTATAAATAGAATCATATTCAATTTTATTAACTTCTTTTCCTTTTTTAGGCTCTACTATATTAATTTTAGTAATTGAATTTAAATTTAACTTTTCTAAATAATAAGTAAAGATGTCAACTTTAAGTACAATTATTAATCCTGGTAAACCACCACTACCCATTGGGCCAGTATTAACTGGAATTTCCGGAGTATACCATGCTTCTATAATTTTATTTTTTCTCTTTGTTGAATCAATCGATATGGCTTTATAACAAATATATTTATCAATTTTAATTTTTTCATTTGTTAATTTCCAATTATAATTGTCAAAACTACTAACGATTCTAAAAATTTCTCCTAAACTTTCTTTTTGTTGAACAACTTTTTTAGAAATCAAATTTGAATAAATTTCTCCAATTTGTTTGGCTTTAATATGTGCCATATCAATTTTAGAAGAACTCACATTTAGGTTGGATTCATAATAAAAAAGAGAACTATTTTTGTTAAAGATCAATCTAAATTTTGTTGGACTTGGGTCATTTGAATCATCAATAACATTCTTTAACATAATTACATCTTTTGCAGTACTATTCTCAATTTTATTAAAATCAATAGCTGTTTTTACTCCATAAATAGCAACTCCATTAATGTTTTGTGAGTACATTTCACTAAACATTAAAAATAAAACAATTGATAAATTTTTTACTTTATTAAACATATTGTAGAATTTTATTAGGTATACCTTTTACAGAAGGTATACCTAAATTATTTATATCCAACCTAAATCATTTGCAATTTCACATAATTCTTTTAAAGCATCTGCTGTTTCATTAATAAGTTCTTCATCGTCACTTATTTCTTCTAATTGTGCTTTTACCCAAACTCTAAAGGCCCAACACTTTATACTTTCAATTCCTTCCGCTTTAAAATTAACATGTTCAATCATATTCAAATGATTTGTTTGATTTATTTGGAATTGTTCAATCAATGGGTTTTCAAATCCCTCCATATTTTCAGCATTCACCATTGCAACACTTGCAAAAACAAACACTAGACTTAAAATTATTTTTTTCATTTTAGTAAAATTTAAATTAGTGAATAGCGCATAATTGCGCTTTATTATTTTGTGAATCCTGTGAGGTGCATTACTTTTGTAACACTTCCTCTGTTTGTTACATCGGCTATGTCATAGTTAGTGGTTTTAGGTTAAACATTTTATTAGCGTATTGTGTTCTTAAAATTTTACAAACAGAGGATTTTTCTCTTCAGTTGTGTTCAGTGACCATTCTTCCCACTAACTAATTTTGGTGAATATTTAGCATTTTTTAGTTAGTGTTGAAGCGCTTCCTTTAATATTGGGATAATTAAATTTAAAATCCCTTAAAAAATTCTTTAAATTTTTTTAAAAAAGCATCTTGTTCAATTTCAATACCTTTTATTGGTTTTTTAATTAAAATTTGTTCATTTGGATTCAAAATAATTTCAGTAGCTTTTATGTTTAAACCTCCAATTTGAACTTCCAAAACAAGTCCGGGTAGCCCATGGTAATTTTTTGGGCCAAAGTTTACAGGAATTTCAGGTGCATACCAAGCAAAATTATTTTGCTTTCCTAAAATTGCCTTATAGCATAAATAATTACCAATATTTTTAGTTTCCTGCGTAAGATTCCAAATTTCTTTTTTATAATTAACCAACCATAATTCACCTCCATCTTCTTTTTGATAGAATGATGAGTTTGTTTGATTATTACTATAGTATATATCATCACCTCCAGCAACACTTTTTGCCAAATTAATTTTAGAATCAGCTTCTGAATCCATTTTCTCAATTACCTTATAAATTGACTCATTATTATTAAAAATTAAAAGAAAATCAACAGCTTTTATATTTTGTATTATTGCCTGTGCTTTTTGTCTGTCTTCATTTGGAATTTTATCTATTTCAAGATTCTTTGGTTTATCAATGGGTCTTAAAGTAACTTTATATAGTATTCTGCCAGCATATTTTTTTTGAGGGCAAAATGAAATAAAAGTCATTAAAATGAATGTTAATAATATTGTTTTCGTCATAATTTAGATGTAAAAACAAGAGTCAAATTAAATTATTAACTTGACTCTTTAAGTTATTCTAATTGTTTAAACAATCTAAATATATAATCATATACACATCTAGTGCAAAACTCAATTCGGTTCCTCCACTACTCACATCCCAACCGAATTCATCTGCTAAAGCTAAAGTTGCATTTCTAGACGAACGAACACATTCACTTGGGGTGCCATCAACCGAATTGTTTGAATTTATATTTTCTACTATTTCAACATTTGAATTCGCATTCCCCATTGCAACACTAGCAAAAACAAACACCATACTTAAAATTATTTTTTTCATTTTTATAAAATTTAAATTAGTTAATAGCGCATAATTGCGCTTTATTATTTTGTGTATCCGGCGAGGTGCATTACTTTTGCAACACTTCCTCTGTTTGTTATATTAGCTATGTCATAGTTAGTGGTTTTAGGTTAAACATTTTATTAGCGTATTGTGTTCTTAAAATTATACAAACAGAGGATTTTCACTTCGACTCCGCTCAGTGACCGAAATTCGGCTTCGCTCAGTGACCATTCTTCCATCTAACTACTTATCTAGAGCTTTGTCGAAAGGCTCAGCAACCTTGCTTTGATTGCGCTCAGTAACCATTCATTATGTTATTCCTTTTTAAGCAGAAATAACATATAAGATATATTTATAAGAAATTGACCTATGCAAATTTGCATCGGTTCTTATTTTGTATTTAAATCTAATTTTTGGAAAAATTATAGCAATTGTATTTTCAATGTAGCAATTTATTGCTTGGTTTTTAATCTTTCTCTTTACGAATGTAAAAAAAAAAAAAATGACTTTGCAAAATAAATTACATTTTTCACTTGCTTTTTTAAAAATTGATGGTTT
>DATIRG010000376.1:0-2367 GCA_035470005.1 Lutibacter sp.
CGACGACATTCAAGCCTTTAAGAAAATAAATTTTGGCGGTGCACAAACAATTGATTTCGACCCGGAAGCTGACATTATTTTTAATCGGGAATTTTTGCCTTTTCACGCAAACGGCATAAAATTCAGGGCATTTGAAAATGGAATGGAAATTTCTTCGGATACTTATTATTCTATTGGCGGCGGATTTGTGGTAAGGGAAGAACTGATTCACGCCAAGGAAAATATCAAAATCCATAAAACATTTCCGTATCCCATACAAATTGCCAAAGAACTGGAGCATTATTGTAAAAAGGAAAATTTAAAGATTTCAGAAATTGTTTTGGAAAACGAAAGATCGCTGAGAAGCGACCAGGAAATTGACCACCAGATAAATCGCATTTGGGACACCATGCTCGAATGCATGTATATTGGCTGCCACACGCCGGGAACACTTCCGGGCGGATTGAATGTAAGGCGTCGCGCCTTCGACATTCATGAAAAATTACACGTTGATTTTGTTTATCATTCTCCTGAAGAATGGCTGCAAAGTATCAGGAAAACGGAGGTGAAGTTTCGGGAAATACTGAAATGGGTAAGTTGTTTGGCCTTAAGCGTAAATGAAGTGAATGCTTCCTTGGGAAGGGTTGTCACCGCACCAACAAATGGTAGTGCCGGTGTAATTCCTGCCGTTTTAATGTATTATATGGTGATTGAAAACCATCAGGCAAATTTTGAACACGTGAAACAATTTTTATTGGTGGCCGGAGAAATTGGAAGCATCTTTAAAAAAGGTGCCACCATTTCAGCAGCAATGGGCGGTTGTCAGGCAGAAATTGGCGTATCTTCCGCTATGGCCGCAGGCGCATTGACTGAATTGATGGGCGGAAGTCCGGAACAAGTGCTCATGGCCAGTGAAATTGCCATGGAACATCATTTGGGATTGACATGTGACCCCATTGGAGGTTTGGTGCAAATTCCTTGTATAGAACGCAATGCGATGGGCGCCATAAAAGCCATTCATGCGGCTGAGCTGGCATTGGAATCTGATGCCGCAAATGCAAAAGTGCCGCTGGACAAGGTGATTGAAACCATGTGGGAAACGGCAAAAGACATGAATTCAAAATACAAGGAAACTTCAGAAGGCGGTTTGGCCGTAAGTGTTAATATTTCAGATTGTTAACGAAAACTTATGTTTTATCAAAATTATTTTTTAACTTTAAGTAGCAAATTCTATTTTTAATTAAAAAATTGTAATCATGAGTAAATTCGACGAAAAAATCGCACTTTATCAAGGTGAAATGAAGAAATTGGGTCTTAAATTTGATGCCGATTTATTGACAAAAGTAACAAAAGGCTTAGGGCCTTCCATTTACAAAGCAGATGCTGAAACTGTATCAGGATCCGATAAAAAGGAACTTGAAACTTTGAAAAAAAACTTTTTAATGAAAAAATTAGGATTGCCTGACAGTCCAAAATTAGACCACGCAGTGGAAAATGTCATTGAAAAGGTTGGAAAATCAAACAGAAATAAATACAGGGCGATTGTTTATTATGAACTGGTAAAAGAATTGGGCCAAGAAGGTAAATACAATTAATCTTAATAAAAAAGAAACCCGCAAATTGCGGGTTTCTTTTTTATCATTTTTTGAATTTTTATAAACTGAAATAGTGTCACTTTATTGATCTAATCCAACTCTTCTTCACTTTCTTCATCGGCAATATCTTCAATATCGCTGTCAAATACATCATCAAAGTTATCTTCATCAGCATCATAATCCTCCATGGTTTCTTCCAGTTTCAAACTAATTTTAACAAGATATATGGTGTCTTCAAAACTTACCTCCACTGCCCTAACGGTTTCACCATTGGCATTTTTAAAGGTAATGATGTCTTTGTAGCCATATCCGTTAGGAAATTTCGCTACCAATAAATCTAAAATATCACTGGTTAATTTACTATAATCTACTATTACTCTTTTCATAAACTGCAATTACATATTTAACAAATAAGCGAAAATTAACGGGACAACAATGGTTGCGTCAGATTCAATTATAAATTTAGGGGTATCAATATCTAATTTTCCCCAGGTTATTTTCTCATTTGGAACCGCACCAGAGTACGATCCGTAACTTGTAGTGGAATCTGAAACCTGACAAAAATAGCTCCAAAATGGCGTATCTGTACGTTCTAAAGCTTGGTACAGCATTGGTACCACACAAATTGGAAAATCACCTGCAAGTCCGCCGCCAATTTGGAAAAATCCAATACCGGTTTCTGAATTTGCAGTGTACCAATCGGCAAGGAATGTCATATACTCAATCCCCGATTTCATGGTGCTTGCTTTAAGTTCGCCTTTTAACACGTAGGAAGCAAAAATGTTTCCCATTG
>DATIRG010000377.1:0-5818 GCA_035470005.1 Lutibacter sp.
ATCCATCGCCAATAAAGTTTTTTCCACGGCCAAATTGAAAATTAAAATGACTGCTTGGCGCATAGGAAATGTAAGCTTCAGCCACCGGATAATCATAAGCATCTTCCTGAAATGGTTTTGCAATGCCGCGTCCGGGAATAATGGCCGGATTTCCGCCGGAAGGTTTTATGGATTCGGCATACTCGTTTACGTAATTGGCAAAACTGCCCTGACTTTCATAAAAACTCGTTGAGAAACTGAGCGTTTTACCAATTGCGCCGTTTACCTGAATGGCGCGTGTGTTGTTGTACGTTTTAACGCCTTCGCTGTCTTTTCCCAGTTGCAAATCAACCATTGGGTTGATGGTAAACCAAAAATCTTTTCCCTGAACATAAGCCATATGTTCGTTGAACAATTTCCTGCCAAACCAAGTCGATTTTGGCGTGATTAACTTATTTTTCAACGCATCCAAATCCACATATTCGCGAATTTCATTATAAACATAAGGTTTTACGCCCGTATGGGAATTGTCTGCACTGTTTAAATACGCATCATAAGCATTGTAAGTTGTATGGGTAAAAGGTATATTTAATTCGCTGTTATGTTCGGGAAATAAAGTGGTTTTAGAAGCCGCAAATACCAATTCTTCTTGTTTCTGCGGAATCGCTTCTGCCACAACAACTTCTTTTTGGACAATTACTTCTTCCATATTGTCTTCCAAAGGAATTTTTAAAGGAAACACAAATTGCATTTCTATTGCATGGTTATTATATTTAGCCGGCGTAATTGTTGGCAGCGTAGCAAAAACACGTTCAACTTCGGATTTTAGTTCTTTATAAGGAGAATTTACATAGATGACTTTAAATTTTCCGGTGGCGTCCACCAAAAAAACAATATTGGTGGTTGCTTTGTATTGGTCTTTTTTTAAGTTTTCAGGGATTTTAAATTCTGCAATCACCCCATTTTTAACCTGATTTCTGAAGCAAATCTCCAGTTCACCAATAACAGCAGTGTCGCAAGCTGCAAAAACAGGATATTTTTGTATTTGGGAATAGCCCGAAATGGATGAAATAATCAGCAGAAAACTTAATAATAGCTTTTTCATTGTAATTTATTTCGAGATTTTTAGAACTATATTGTTGATTAATTGGTATTTCTCTCCACTTTCAACACAAACTGCGAATCCGTTTTCATCAAAAATTAAACGATGCCCGTATTCGCTGATCCAACCAATTTGCTTTGATGGATTTCCAACTACCAAGGCATAAGGCAAAACCGGTTTTGTAACCACAGCACCTGCGCCAATTAAAGCATATTCACCAATTTCATTACCGCAAATAATGGTGGCATTTGCCCCAATGCTTGCACCTTTTTTCACCAACGTTTCCTGATATTCATCTTTTCTGATAATGGCGCTTCTCGGGTTTATCACATTGGTAAAAACCATGCTCGGACCTAAAAAAACATCATCTTCACAAATAACGCCCGAATAAATGGAAACATTGTTCTGGACTTTTACATTTTTGCCTAAAACCACACGTGGTGAAACAACCACATTCTGGCCGATATTACAATTTTCGCCAATTTTTGAATTGGGCATGATATGGCTAAAATGCCATATTTTGGTACCTTTCCCTATTTCACAACCTTCATCAATAACGGCTGTTTCATGTGCGAAATAATCTGCCATGTTAGTATGCTTCATTTGTTTTTCCGCCATCAGCAATTAATTTTGCCGCTGATGTTCCTATTCGTGTAACGCCCATTTTTACCATTTTTACGGCATCATCATAATTTCTTACGCCTCCGGCTGCTTTTGCCTTCAAGGGTTTTGAATTTTCAACAATCAGTTCCATCGCTTCAAAAGTGGCGCCGTTTGGTTTGCCTTCCTCAGTTTTAAAAAATCCTGTTGATGATTTTACAAAAACATTTTGTGCATTTTCTTCTCCAAAATTGTCAAGCACCACATCGCGAATCAATTGTGACAAACCAATAATTTCATCGTTTGTAAGTGCCGCAATTTCTATAATCCACTTTACTGCTTTATCATTATCCAAGCCCAATTTTGTTCCTTTAAAAACTTCCAACTTCACCAAATTGATTTTCCCTTCTTTAAAAGCCTCATAATTCACCACATAATCCAATTCATCGGCATCATCATCAATTGCCTGTTGTGCTTCCGTTATTTTTTGCGCTATTTCATAAGTTCCTTCATGGAATCCGATTACGGTGCCAATTAAAGTTTCCGATTTTGCTTCCTTTATCATTTTACGTGCCATGGCAACGAATTGCGGTCGAATCATCGCAAGCTTAAAATTGTTTTCAATCGCCTCGCTCACAAGTTCTTTTACTTTGTTTTCGGTTTCGATTTCAGAAATACCGGCTTGATCGGCTGTTTTTAAATAGGTTGAATCTAAATATTGATTGATGTTCATTGCTGTATATTATTTTACGAAAATACTAATTTACTTAACAAACTGCCCAAATAATAACCATTACTTACAAAAAATCCCGCAATTGCGGGATTTTTAGAATCTAACTGATTTTATTCAACCTTAAAAACAATCGGCAATCCATATTTTACGCCAACAGGTCGGCCGCGTTGCATTCCCGGCGTCATTTTTGGCAACAAATTAATCACTCTTATCGCTTCTTCCTGCAATTTTTTATGCGGCGCTCTTGCATTTATGTCGGTAATACTTCCGTTTCTGTCAATTTTAAACACCACGAATATTTTTTGGATACTTCCCGGCACCAAACCCAAATCGGAAGCCAGTTCTATATTGAATTTTTCCGCAACAAACTTCGCAATTTGATCAGAAAAACAAGCCCTAAGTTCACTATTATTTCCTTTACAACCCGGATAAATAGGCACATTTTCAATAACCACAAACGCAACATCCTCCACAAATTCTTCCTCATCCACAACAGCAACCATTTCTTTTGGTCCGGTAACTTTAACGGCATCAAATTGGTTGCTTTCGGTAGATTCTATCACCGTTTCTTTAATATCTACATCATCTTCCACCTTTAATATTTTTTCAGGAAGCGCCACTTTGGTTTCAGGTTGCGCCTGTACCTCTATCGGCTTAACCACAACCAATTTTTCATTATCATCAATATTTATAAGGGTTCCGCTCATTTCTTTAACTTCTCGTGTATAAGATTTATAGGTTAAAAATTCATAGACGAGGAATAGCGAAAACACCAAACTGAGTTGAATTAAAATTCTGGTGTAATTTTCAAGTATTGCGTTGGGATATTTTTTGACTTGCATGAGAACCTTGTTAAATGTGAAACAAGAACAATAATCTAAACTGTTTTAACAGCGTAATTTTCAATGCAAGAATTAAACTACAAGAAATCTTTATGAAGCAATATCTTGCAAGGTATTTATCACATTAAAGTTACAAATTTTTTAACATAGTTACAATGTTTTGTCATTAAAAAATAAGCTTAAAAATAAAGAAAATTTGGGACTGCCTGCATTTTTGTTAGGCGTTCCCGCCGAAAAGGCGGGCGTGCTTTCACTACTCGCTTTTTTTGCTGCGAAAAACAGCTAAAAAAGCTCAAACATGCCGTTCAATCACTAACGCAGCTTAAAATTAATGAAGTATAATATGCCAAAATTGAAAACCATTTACAAAACTAAATTTTTCATCTTTCAAACTTTGTTTACTTTTGTTCTATGATAATTACCGACACACACACGCATTTGTACAGCGAACAATTTGATGACGACAGAAATGAGATGATTCATCGCGCCACAGCTGCCGGCGTTTCGCGCTTTTTTGTTCCCGCCATTGATTCAACCTATTTAAATGCCATGTTGGATTTAGAGAACTCTTTTCCCGAAAATATTTTTTTAATGATGGGTTTGCACCCTACGCACGTAAAAGAAAATTTTAAAGAAGAATTGGCTTTTGTGAAACATTGGCTCGATAAAAGAAATTTTTATGCTGTTGGCGAAATTGGCATCGATTTGTTTTGGGACAAAACCTTGCTGAAACAACAACAAATTGCTTTCAAAACCCAAATTGCCTGGGCAAAAGAAAAAAATATGCCGATCGTAATTCATTGCCGGGATGCTTTTGATGAAATTTTTGAAATCCTCGAAGAAGTAAAAGACGATCAGCTTTTTGGCATTTTTCATTGTTTTACCGGAAATTTAGAACAGGCAAAAAAAGCCATTTCCTTTAATATGAAATTGGGAATTGGCGGCGTGGTTACCTTTAAAAACGGAAAAATAGACCAGTTTTTAAATGAAATTCCACTAGAACATATCGTTTTGGAAACGGATGCGCCATATTTGGCACCAGTGCCTTTCCGAGGAAAAAGAAACGAAAGCAGTTATATTACAAACGTATTGGATAAATTGGCAGAAATTTATAACCTGACTTCAGAAGAAATTGCTGAAATAACCACGCAAAACTCAAAAAACGTTTTTGGAATCTAGGCAAACCACTTATTATAAAACGCCCATTGGAACCGCAAAAATTGTGGGTGACGAAAACGGCATTAGCGCTATAACCGTGATGGATGACGCCTTGGAAACATCAGCAGAAATTCCTGAAATTTTAAAGGATTGCGTGCTGCAATTGGATGAATATTTCAACGGCACGCGAAAACAATTCGATTTAAAGTTAAATCCGCAGGGTACCGATTTTCAAAAACGTGTTTGGAATGAATTGTTGTTGGTTCCTTTTGGAAAAACAAGAACTTATTTGGAACAGGCAAAACAATTGGGCGATGTAAAAGCCATTAGGGCGGTAGCCTCCGCAAACGGAAAAAACCCAATTTGGATTATCATTCCCTGCCACAGAATTATTGGAAGCAACGGCTCGTTAACTGGTTATGCCGGAGGTATCTGGCGTAAAAAATGGTTATTGGAAAACGAAAATCCTTCAATACAGCATTCATTATTTTAAATTTTTAGTGATTTCTTTTAATTTTTGATACTATATTTGATCTTGAATTTAAAATTTAACCTGTGAAAAAAATTACTTTATCAGCGCTGCTATTTTTTGTTGGCATTTCTCTTTTTGCGCAAGAAAATGAAATTAAACAAAATGAATTAAAAATCAACATGTCCAATTTAATTGGCTTTAAATGGTTTGATGTTGCCTACGAACGCCTTTTAAATGAAGAATCTTCCTTTGGTGTTGGAACTCTTTTTAGCTTGGACAAGGAAAGTGAAGGTTTGGATGAATACCGAACTTTCTCCATCACACCTTATTATCGACAATTTTTTTCAAGTAAATACGCCCAGGGATTTTTTGTGGAAGCCTTTACCATGCTACATTCCGGAACAAACTACGATTACTATTATGACCCGTATGTAAATCAAGATGCCACCGAAAGTAAATACACCGATTTCGCTGTTGGGATTTCTGTTGGCGGAAAATGGGTTACAAAAAGAGGTTTTGTTGCTGAAGTTTATGCAGGAATTGGAAGGGATTTGTTAGATAAAAGTGACATGGAAGTTGTGGGTCGCGGTGGGGTTTCTATCGGTTACCGATTTCAATAAAAATTTATATAGAACAAAAAACTCCATAATTAAAATAATTATGGAGTTTTTTTAATGCTAATTATTTTTTCAGTTTACATTTTCATCAACCATTTTTTAACATCAACTTCCTCTTTAATAATGTCGCGAAGTTCGGAAATTTTCACGCGATTTTGCGCCATGGTATCTCTGTAACGAATGGTTACGGTGTCATTTTCCAAGGTTTCATGGTCAACGGTAATGCAAAATGGCGTTCCAACGGCATCTTGCCTTCTGTATCTTCGGCCCACAGCATCTTTTTCATCATAATCCACGCTAAAATCCCATTTCAAA
>DATIRG010000378.1:0-3684 GCA_035470005.1 Lutibacter sp.
TGTTGAATTTGCCGAAGATTCCACCACACAATGTTGGGAAGATTTAAAAAGCCATCAAATAAACAGTAATGATGTAGTCATTGGCATCGCAGCTTCAGGAACCACGCCTTATGTGATAAACGGCATCCAAAGATGCAATGAAAATAATATTATCACCGGATGCATTACGTGCAATGTTGGAAGTCCGCTGGCAAAAATTGCTAAATTTCCCATTGAGGTTTTGGTGGGTCCGGAATTTGTGACCGGAAGTTCAAGAATGAAAGCAGGAACTGCCCAAAAACTTGTTTTAAATATGATTTCAACCAGCGTTATGATTCAACTTGGAAAAATAAAAGGCAATAAAATGGTTGACATGCAATTAACCAACGATAAACTGGTGATTCGGGGAACAAAAATGCTGATGGAGGAATTGAATATCTCAGAAGAGAAAGCCATTGAACTGCTGAAAAAACACAAAAACGTGCGAGCTGCCATTCAAAATTACACCAATGGGAACAGATAGAAACGAATTGTTTAGAGGCTTAAAATATGAACTAGCCACTTTGCCCCTACTAGTCGCGGCGCCAATTTTAATCACCATTGGGTTTAAAGCCATCAAACAGCAAAATAATTATTTATACCTTATTGTTGGCATAGTGCTGGCCATAACCGCCATTGTTTTGGGTATTTTAGGCATTAAAATAATTCTAAATGCATTGTTCAACAGCAAATAATGGGAGGCTATAATTTCAAAAAAATTACAAACTGGGAATATTGGCCATCGACTCTATTTTATGTTCCGTTGTTGCCGTATGCGTTTTATTTGGCCATAAAGGCTAGATTTTTCGGGTTTTTTTCAGCCGTTAATCCGGGCATAGAAGGTTCAGGAAACGGATTGGAATCAAAATATAAAACCATACAACTACTGCCTTCCAATTATTGTCCGATTACTCTTTATGTGGAAAAGGATGAAAATATTCAAGACATTTTATCAAAAATTGCCAAAAACAACATTGAATTTCCTTTAATTATTAAACCGGATATTGGTTTTAGAGGACTGCTTGTGACAAAAATTAAGGATGAAATTGAACTTTCCGTTTATCTTAAGAAATACAATTCCATCAATTTAATTATTCAGGAATTTGTGAATTATAAACATGAATGCGGCATTTTTTATCACAGAATTCCGGGCGAAAAAACCGGAAAAATTACTTCGGTTACCCTTAAAAAATATTTAACGGTTATTGGCGACGGAAATTCAACGCTTTTGGAGCTCATGATGACCAACGAAAGGGCCAAACATTATTCGGATTTAATTAAGGAAATAAATAAAGATATCCTTGAAACAATTCCCAAAAATGCGGAAGAAGTTATTTTAAATGTAATCGGAAATCATTCAAAAGGAACCCAGTTTATCAATGGCAATCATTTGATAAATAAAGAATTAGCACATTTTTTAGACAACCTAAATGCCAAAATTGAAGGCTGGTACTATGGAAGAATCGATTTGAAATACAACAATTTTGAAGAATTGCTAAAAGGTGAAAATTTAAAAATTATTGAAATCAATGGCGTTATTTCTGAGCCCACGCATATTTACGATCCGTCAAAAGGAACATATTTTACCGCCCTGAAATCCATCAAAAATCATTGGAAAATCATGTATAAAATTGGTGTAAAAAACAAAAAACTGGGCAAAGGAAACTATACCGATTTAAGTTATTTGCTTGCTGTTTATTTCAAGTATAAAAAGTATTTAAAAAAAGTAAACGATCTAAATGCTAACGCGATAAATGCTGTTTAGGCGTGGTTGGATTAAATCCGAAATCAATATCAGGAAGTGCAATTCCAAGCTGGGAAATAACATAACCCACACTTGCAAAATGATGAATGGCGTGGCTGTGTGCCTGAATTAAAATGCCGCCCAACGTATAATTTGAGGAAACAATGCCCAAGCCCAAATCATCGGTGACTATTACAATTTTATTAAAATCGTAATTTTCCAGCAATTTTAATCGCAGTAAAATTTCTTGAAAATAAGCAATACCATGCTGGGTGTAATTTTCAGCCAATTCGTTTCTTTTCCTGTTGATTAGATTGATATTTCCAGATTCAATTCCGTCTAAAACACAATCAAAAACATCTAAAATATGGCGCATATGAACGCCAATACTTGAATAATATGGCGCTATGGTTTTATTGTTGTATTCATCATCGGAAATGCAATTTAAAAGTTGAATTCCTCTTTGCAAGTTTTTTTCAATGGCGTCAATCATATTGAATAAAAAAATTTGATATATTATAATTTAACCTATTAGCTTAATCAGCGTAAAAATTCCCAACGACAAAAATAATAAACTTAAGATAATATTGATGTTGGTCGCAATAAATGAAATTTTATTACTGATCACTTTTGCGAAAAATATATAGGTGTAAAACAATAAAAATGAGCCGGTTGCCGCGCCAAGGATAAATAAGAAAATATAAGGCTGTTCAATAATTATTTTATTGATGGAACCTAAATAAATACTGATTCCCAGATAAAACGGGATGGCCAGCATATTCACCGAGGACATTGCCATTCCTTTAAAAAAATAATTTCCTTTACTTATTTTACGCTTTGCTTCCATTTTTTTTCTGGAAAGCATGAAGAAAAAAATTGCCAAGATGAAAAACACAAAAACACCTGCTATTTTTAAAGCCGCAATAACTTTTGGATTTTCAATGAGAAAATCGGCAAAAAACAACGCAATCCCTGCCTGAATAAAAACGATAACAGCCGCTCCTAAAGCGAATTTCACACTTTCAATTTTGCCCACATTCAACCGGGTTTTAAGTACGGTCATATTCAGCATTCCAGGAGAAATCAATCCGAAATAAGCCATTGCGATGCCATAAATAATGTGAAGTAAATAGGTCATAGTCGTGAAAAGCTTAAACGTTATTTGCTATATATTATTTGTTTTTTAATCTAACTATTTCGCTCATCATTTTTCGCAGCATAATTGGTGATAAAATTATTGATGTCTTTTGAAATATGCAATTTATTAATAAGCAAAAAATACAATATTGAGATCAAGATGCCTTTTAAACCAATGTTTAAAATGGGATGAAAATTGAAATTCCAAAAATAAAACACCCCAAATATTGCTGAAATAATGACTGCCAGTTTAATGGTATTTACGTCAAAAGGCTGAATTTTTAGTTTGGATTTCAAGTAAATAATTTTAGCCACACTATACACCACAACCACAATAAGGGTTGCTATTGCCGCTCCGTTAATGCCTATTAAATCAATCAACCATTTGTTTAAAAAAATAACACTTAAAGCCATGGCCAGCGACAAGTAAAAGAATATTTTATAGTATATTGAATTTAACAAAATCGCATTCCCTGTTCCCAAAGCCAATTCCATTAGTTTTGATAGCGAGATAATCATCACCACCCAAATTCCTTTGGTAAATTCAGGTTTGTTAATCAATGCATATAAATCGGCAATGTTTAAATTGATCAGTAAAAAGAACAAGCCGCCAATAACCAATAGATTTATGGAACTTTGTTTGTATAATTTTTCAACATCATCCAACTTATTTTCATTCATATCCTTTGCGGTGATTGGACTTGTAATTTGTTGCATGGCTCGCGTAGGAATTCCAATGACACTCGCGATATAAATCCCAACCGAATAGTAGGCAACTTGCGCTA
>DATIRG010000379.1:0-1979 GCA_035470005.1 Lutibacter sp.
CCGAACCCGATATTTCGCGTGTTCCGGTGATGATCGACAGTTCAAAATGGGAAATTATTGAAGCCGGTTTGCAGGTGGTGCAGGGAAAATGCGTGGTCAATTCCATCAGCCTGAAAGAAGGGGAAGCAACCTTCATAAAACAGGCGAAACTGATCAAGCGTTACGGCGCGGCGGTTATTGTGATGGCATTTGATGAGGTGGGCCAGGCAGATAATTTCGACCGAAGAATTGAAATTGCCAAACGTTCCTATGATATTTTGGTGAATGTGGTAAAGTTTCCTTCAGAAGACATTATTTTCGATTTAAATATTTTTCCGGTGGCTACGGGAATGGATGAGCACAAAAGAAATGCGCTCGACTTTATTGAGGCGACACGCTGGGTTCGCAAAAATTTGCCCAATGTGAGCGTAAGCGGCGGCGTGAGCAATGTTTCGTTTTCTTTCAGGGGAAATGATTCGGTGCGCGAAGCCATGCATTCGGTGTTTTTATACCACGCCATTAAAGCCGGAATGAATATGGGCATCGTAAATCCGACCATGTTGGAGGTGTATGATGAAATTCCGAAAGATTTGCTGGAACGTGTGGAAGACGTTATTTTAAACAGAAGAGATGACGCCACAGAGCGACTGCTCACTTTTGCCGAAAGTGTCATCAGTTCCGTAAAAGAGCATAAAGTGGACTTGTCCTGGCGTGAAAAACCCTTGCAGGAAAGAATTACGCATGCCTTGGTAAAAGGCGTGGATGAATTTATTTTGGAAGATGTTGAAGAGGCAAGAAAACAGGCCGTAAAACCCATAGAAGTAATCGAACAGCACTTGATGACCGGAATGAATGTGGTGGGCGATTTGTTTGGATCAGGGAAAATGTTTTTGCCGCAAGTGGTGAAATCCGCCCGAGTGATGAAACGCGCCGTTGCATATTTACAGCCTTTTATTGAAATAGATAAGGGTCAGGCAAGTAAATTTAACGGAAAAATATTGCTCGCTACTGTGAAGGGTGATGTGCACGATATCGGAAAAAATATTGTGGGCGTGGTGTTGAATTGCAACAATTATGAGATTATCGATTTGGGCGTGATGGTTTCGGCCGAAAAAATAATTGAAACGGCCAAAAACGAAAACGTAGATGTGATTGGGTTGAGCGGACTCATAACGCCCTCATTGGATGAAATGGCTTATGTTGCCGAAGAAATGGAGCGCCAAAATTTTAAAGTGCCTTTGCTGATTGGCGGTGCCACCACCTCAAAAGCACATACGGCTGTTAAAATTGACACCCAATATTCCAATGCGGTCATTTATGTAAACGACGCTTCAAGGGCGGTTACGGTGGTCGGGAATTTAATTAACGACAATAATACGGCGGTTGATTATGTAAAAAGCATCAAGGACGATTATGTGATTGTTCGGGATGGATTTTATAACCGATCCGACAGAAAGGAATATTTATCCTTGGCCGATGCCCGGGAAAATAAGTTCAACATCGATTGGAAGTCCGCAACTATTCCGGTTCCGAACTTTACCGGAATAAAAGTGATTGAAGATTTGGACCTCCATAAACTGGTTGAATTTATCGACTGGGGCCCGTTTTTCAGGACTTGGGAATTGCACGGAAAATTTCCTGAAATCTTAACCGATGCGGTGGTCGGCGAATCGGCGGCCCATTTATTTAAGGATGCGAAAAAATTGCTGCAAAAAGTGTTGGATGAAAAGTTGTTAAAAGCAAAGGCAGTTTTTGGAATTTTCCCGGCAAATACGGTGAATGATGATGATATTGAAGTGTATGCCAATGAAACCAAAACTGAAGTGAAAGCAAAGTTTTTGACTTTGCGTCAGCAATTGAAAAAGAAAGAAGGAACGCCAAGCATGGCACTGGCCGATTTTATCGCACCGAAAGAATCCGATATCATCGATTATATGGGCGCATTTTGTGTTTCCACCGGATTTGGAACCGCGGAACTGGCGGCTGAATTTGAAAAAGAC
>DATIRG010000380.1:0-1933 GCA_035470005.1 Lutibacter sp.
AAGACAATTTGATAAAACCAGCAAAACCTGTTGTTAGTGCGGTTAAAACAACTATTGATGATGAGATGAATTTTACCCTAAGTTCAAAACCTGAAATTGATGTAAAAGAATACGAAGTGGTTGATTATAAGGAGGTTTCTCCGTTAGATTTAACCATTGCTGAACTACAGCAGCGAGCCGCCGACAGAAGAGAGAAAATGAAAAAGTTTAATTATCAGTTCGGCAATAAATTAAGCAAAAATATTGATGAAATGGATAAAGTGCCAGCTTATAAAAGAATGGGAATAGAATTGGATCAACCTAGCCATTCATCAGAATTTTATCAGTCAAGGACAACTTTGCAAATTGATGATACCGATGCGATTCAATTTCGATCAAACAATTCTTTTTTACATGACAATGTAGATTAAAATGTAGCCCAAAGACAAAAAACTTGGATTATTTACTGGGTTTTTAGCTCGAAAATCTTCTTGTAATAATGAAGATTTTCGAGTTCTTTTTTTTTATCTTTGCCCAATAAAATTCTACGATTATGAGTTTACAGGAAAAGATCATGGATAAGATGAAAGAGGCCATGAAAACTAAAGACAAAGTTGCTTTAGAATCGTTGAGAGCCATTAAATCTGAATTGTTATTGATACAAACAAAAAGTGCCGGTTCTTCAGTATTGGCAGAAGATGATGAAATAAAATTGCTTCAAAAACTGGTAAAACAAAGAAAAGACAGTGCAGCTATTTATAAAGAACAAGGCAGAGAAGATTTGGCAGAACCTGAATTGGCACAAGTGGAAGTAATCTCCCAGTTTTTGCCGGTGCAAATGAGTGATGCCGATGTGAAAAACGCTGTAGCTGAAATTATTAAAACATTGGGCGCCACTTCTATGAAAGATATGGGAAATGTGATGGCGGAAGCTTCAAAACAATTGGCAGGCAAAACCGACGGAAAATCAATTTCCTCAGCAGTAAAACAGTTATTAGGATAAATACAAGGCCTCGTGGCGCAACTGAATAGCGCACTGGATTTCGGCTCCAGCGGTTGTAGGTTTGAATCCTACCGGGGTCACGAATAAATCAACAAAAAGTGAAAACAAAGCAAGCTAAAAAAATAAAGCTTGCTTTTGTTTTTTTAGCTTGTGGCGTTTTCTTTTGTTGATTTTCAAAGCGGAGCTTTGTTAGGATCATCGGAGATAATCCTGCAAAAAATACAAGAAATTAATTGAATTTTTTCTTCAGCATCGACTGAATATCTTTGTTTGCGCCATAAACCACTAAAATATCATTTTTTTCCAGCACAAGATCGGCTTCGGCAACACCCTGAACTTTACTTTCTTTAATGCTGTTACCAATACTTCTTTTAACTTGAGTGCTTTTTATGGTGGTTAAAACAAGCAGGTTGTGTTTTTTTCTAATTCCAATTTCAGATAATTTTTTTCCTTCATATTCGGGCGGTAAATTTATTTCGACAATGCTGTAATCGTCACTCAATTCAAATGAATTAACAACACCGGCCAAACATAATTTTTTTGCCCATCGTTCTGCAGTTTCTTCCTCGGGATGCACAATTTCATCTACGCCGATGGCCATTAACACTTTTTCGTGCAATGGGTTAATTGCCCTGCTTATCAATCTTTTTACCTCCAAATTTTTTAGCAAGGCAGTTACCATAATATTCGCGCCTTGGTCTTCACCAATGGCGACTACCACAACATCTGTATCTTTGAGCGGTAATCCGGAAACAGTAAATTCATCCGTGGCATCCATACAAATGGTGTGTGAAACTTTTTCTTTTAGGGCATCCACTTTATTCATACGTGTATCAATACCGAAAACTTCATTCCCTTGCGAGGTCAACTTTTCAGCAAGAGAAGCGCAAAAATTTACGAGTCCAATTATTATATATTTAATAATTAAGTCTTTTTGAGTTAATTGATTGT
>DATIRG010000381.1:0-6985 GCA_035470005.1 Lutibacter sp.
AAGGGGCAGATACTTTGTTGCATCTGTCCTTTTCTCAATTATGCTTTCCTTTTAAAATTATAGATGGTTTCATTTATGGTAAACCAGCAGAAATAGAATATTCCCACTGAGAATATAATATCGCCTATCATTCGCATCCATTTCAACGTTTGTACCACCGGAGAATATAATAAATCGGAATCTCTCGCAAAAGAATACCCTTTCGTTATAGAGGTATAGGCCTGAATAATCCCGATTGGCAATAAACTAAAGGCAACCATAGCCACCAATCCTATATTTAAAAGCCAAAATGCTCTTTTTAATTTGGTGCTTTCCCAAGCCCTGTCTGAATAAAATCGCAGACATATCAATATGAATCCCATTCCTAACATTCCATAAACACCAAACAGGGCGGTATGTGCGTGAACTGCCGTGGTATTTAATCCCTGGATATAATACAAGGCAATTGGCGGATTGATTAAGAATCCAAAAACACCGGCGCCAATAAAATTCCAAAATGCGACTGCTATAAAGAAAAAGATGGGCCACTTGTAAGTCTGCATCCATTGTTTGCTTTTTAAAAGATTCCAGTTTTCTCTAATTTCAAATCCCATTAAAGTTAAGGGAACAACTTCCAGTGCACTAAATGTGGCGCCTAATGCAATCGCTTGCACCGGGGTGCCCGAATAATACAAATGATGTAAAGTACCAATGATTCCTCCGGCTAAAAATATACTTGCTGATGCGATGGATACCTTTCCTGCGGTGCTGGGTGATATTATTTTCAACTTCGAGAAAATAAAAGCAATAACAACGGTGGCAAATACTTCAAAGAAACCTTCAACCCATAAATGCACCAACCACCATCTCCAGTAATTAATAACCGGTAAGCTGCTGTTTTCTCCATACATCAAACCAGAGAAAAAGAACATTCCGATTGCCATGACCGATATCAATAAAATAATTAACAGGTGTTTGGAAGAATCATTTTTACGAATGCCATAAATAACATGTCTGCTCACCATAACAACCCAAAGCACAAGCCCAATTGCAAGAAATATTTGCCAGAATCGGCCTAAATCCATATACTCATAACCCTGATGGCCAAAGAAGAAATTCATCGTTAAACTTAAAAACTGATGCACGCCTAACCATTCTCCCAACATAGAACCGAATACAATCACAATAAGTGCTACAAAGAGAAAATTGATGCCAAAAACCTGGTATTTCATTTCTTTACCCGAAATCATTGGTGCTAAAAACAAGCCTGTTGCTAGCCAGGTGGCTGCAATCCAGAATACTGCCAATTGCGTGTGCCAGGTTCTTGTGATTGAATAAGGCAAATATTTTGACAATTCAAAGCCAAAAAACGCCTGGCCTTCTACGGTATAGTGTACAGTTAAAATTCCTAAAATCACTTGTAAACCAATCAATAAGGAGATAACAATGAAATATTTAAGCACCGCTTTTTGCGACCGCGTAAATTTCATATTTTCCAAAGGGTCACTTTCCGGTTTTGTCAGCATTTCCCCTTTTTCGTGATTTCTCAAATAATAAAAAGTCAGGATTCCTATGAATAGCAGCAAAAGCACAATAGACAAGCCAGACCAAATCAGGGAATTTTTTGTGATGTTGTTATCAATCAACGGTTCGTGCGGCCAGTTTGAAGTATAAGTATATTCTTTTCCCGGTCTGTTGGTGCTTGCTGCCCAGGAAGTCCAGAACAGGAATGCATTTAATTTTTGTAATTTAGCTGTATCGGTTAATGCGCCTTTCGGAATGGCATATTCTGCTTTTCCTTCAGAAAAAATTGAGGTATAATGTTTAATATTACTTTGGATGGCTGCCAGTCTGCTTTCAGAAATTGTAATCGTACCATCCGTTTTATTATACGAGTTTGTTTTAATATCTTTAATTAATCTGGCTTTTAATGCGGCTTTTTTCTCGACATCCAAAGCATCATAGCTCATTTGAAAATCATTTTGTGCCCAAGCCTCCAGCATAAATACGGCTTCTTTATGAATCCAGTCTGCTGTCCAGTCTGGCGCCACGTAACTTCCGTGCCCCCAAATTGATCCAACTTCCATTCCTCCAATTGATTCCCAAACATTTTGTCCTGTTTGAATGGTTTCTTTTGTATAAAATACTTCGCCTGTTTCTTTTATAATTACTTTTTCAGGGATGGGAGGCTGTGTTTGGTAAACTTCTGTACCAACCCATATAAGTACTATAAATGACAGTACAACAACACTTGTAAATGCAATCCAAATTTTTCTCATCTAAACTTTCTTTTTTGGTTATTAATAGTTAACTTTTTAATCGTAATAAATCAGCCTCTAAATCGTGTAACAATCCTGATAAGGTTGTGCTCTCCAGCAATTTTTTGAGTTTTTATCTTATTTCAATGAACTTATGGCGGATGGGGCAGGGTAATTTTTCATTACACTGCAACAATCGTCAACCACATTTTGTGTATAGGGTTTGTATTCACATGAATTTGAAAACATAATTTTAAATTTATGGGGGCAAATTTAGGTTATTTTTTAATAAAGGACTAATTTATCCTTTATTAAAATAAAAAGGTTGGCATAAGTCAGAAATGATCATAAAATCACCCGTATTTCCAGTAGTATTCTGTTCCTACCGGACTTTTTTTCAGGACCTTCTGATTAAAATAAAACGAAATACAATCCGCAATTCCGTCCAATAAAAGCTTTTACCTGTCCTAAGCCTACCGAAGGAAAAGCACTTATTTTTTGCTTTTGCATTTTTTAAGCTGTTTCCATAAGAATGGTCTCAACAAAAAATTATGTTTAGCGGGGATTAAGGAATTAACTATAAGAATTATTTTAGTGCTAAAAGTGAAGAAATAAACTATCCACTTTCTTCAACATAAATATTCAGGAGAAAATACATCCTATTGTAAAAGTGTCATAAAAGTGGTTTATATTTGATGATATAAAGTAATTAGCAGCAATCTGAATAATCAATTTAATAATAACCAATCAGGAATTGTTATGAAGCGGATAATTTTATTTTCACTGATAGTACTTTTTTCCTGCAGTAATAAGAAAGAAAGTAAAGGAGAATCTTTCAAGATTTTAAAAACAAGCGATACCGTACAAGTGCCTAAGGCAGCTGAGTCAGACACAGCAATTTTAAAAGAATACGCCAACAAACGGTTCAAGGAAGTAACCGTGCAAAAATTAGTTGATCATAAATTTAGAGTGAAAGGTAAAGGTCAAATTTTTGAGGCGAGTTTTAGCTGGATAGTAGAAGACGGACATTATGAATTGGCTAAGGGATTTGAAATGACTGACGCCGGGGCTCCGGAATGGGGCAATTTTGACTTCACTTTGGATGTTACTAAAAAGGACACAAATTCTACCTTAACTTTAATTCTATTCGAAATAAGCGCGAAAGACGGCAGCCGCCAATACGAACTACCAATACCTTTAAATGAATAACTACGTTTAAAACGGCATTTAAGATTCTGCAAACTAAGAGAAAAATACATTTATTTTTTGCCATTGCTGTCATTGCAATGGGAGAGAAGCAATCTGTTAAAGTGTTGTGCTGATTTTGTTCATTTTCCATAAAATGGTCCCAACAGAACCGCATGTTCAGCATATATTGCAGCCTGAATAAGCATCAATAAAAAAAACGAAATCATATAAAGTCAAATAATTTGCTGTTTCTGTAAACTTATTTTGCTTAATTTAGTGAATAACAATAATTACTGACATTCAAAATAAATAAAAGTGCCATATGAATGATCTTAACCAATTTTTAACTTGAAAAACATGTTGTACTTCATTCCGAAAATAGAAATAACCGTTAAAATTTGATACCATCAATGATTATAAATAAATGAGTGATTTATGTAATAATCGCATAATAATGTAACAAAAAAAGAGAAATTAATACCAAATAGAAAACAAAAAATTTAATTATGAAAAGTGAATGGATTGCAAAATATGAAAATTCTGAAATCAGAGTTGTCAACACCTGGTTAAACGGAGAAAAGTTATTAGTAAATAATGAAATACAGGATGAAAGATTCGGGATATTTGGATCTGACTTAACCGGACACGTTATCAATGAAAAAGGAGAACGAAAAAACATCAAAGTGAATTTAGGCGGCGTATTCACAATAAGTTGCAGAATTTTTATTGACGATAAAAAGATGGCAGTGTCAAAGATAAAATAGAATTTTCCTAAAAAACGAATGCAAAACTCCTAAAATAATTTTGCGCAAATGGGATTTACTGCAAACCGCAACTTTCCAAACCCTAAACCGTTCACGTTTAAAGGAAGGAAAACAGCCAAAAACGACATTAAGAAACAAAATTAAATGATCAATTAAAGAGAGTATTAACAATTAACCAATCAAAAATCAAAATGAAAATTCACTATTACATTGTAACGTTTTTAGCAATTGCCAGTATGGCTTCAGCTCAAAACAATCCTTTATGGTTGCGAACACCGGCGCTATCGCCCGAAGGAAACGAAATTGTTTTTAGTTATAAAGGCGATTTATTTAAAGTCGCAACCAATGGTGGAACCGCAACGCCATTAACGCTTCATGAAGCGTATGACGTTTCCCCGGTATGGAGTCCCGATGGCAAACAAATTGCTTTTGCCAGCGATCGATATGGAAATCTCGATGTGTTCATTCTTCCGGCTCAAGGAGGAGAAGCACGCCGTTTAACAACTCACTCAGGAAATGATATTCCTTCCACATTTTCTCCTGATGGAAAGGACGTGATTTTTAGTGGCAATAGAAACGATGTACAATCTTCTGTCCGATTCCCAAATAAAGGAATTTTTCGCACCTTGTATAAAGTTCCTGCAACAGGAGGAAGAAATATACTGATTTCAAGTGCAGGATTTCAATTTGCCAATTATGATGCAACCGGTGAAAACATCGTATTTCAGGACCGTAAAGGCTACGAAGACGAATTGCGAAAAAGACATACCTCATCTGTAACCCGTGACATCTGGATTTACAATACCAAATCAGAAAAATACACACAAATAAGTGACTTTGAAGGCGAAGACCGAGAGCCTGTTTTCTCCGCTGACGGAAAATCGGTATATTATTTAAGTGAGAAAAAAGGCGCTCAAAATGTTTTTAAAAGAAATGTAGCTTCAGGTGATGAAGTTCAGTTGACTTCTTTTAAAGACCATCCTGTTCGACATTTGAGCCGCTCAAAAAGCGATGTGCTTTGCTTTACCTGGAATGGTGAAATCTATACTATGAAAGAAGGACAGCAACCTACTAAAGCAAATGTGGTCATCAATGCCGATTTTAGAGGTAATGAAGAAAAAATTGTTTCTGTTAAAGACGGTGCTACCGAAATGGTATTGGCGCCCAACGGTAAAGAAATTGCTTTTGTTTTTAGAGGTGAAGTATTTGTAACCTCATCAGACAACAATCAAACCAAACGAATTACCAACACACCTGCACAAGAACGAATGGTAAGCTGGGGTTCAGACAGCAGAACACTTTTTTATGCAACGGAAAGAGGAGAAAGTTGGGACATTTATAAAGCAACCATCAATCGTAAAGAAGATCCTTATTTTTTTGCAGCCACTCAGATTGATGAAGAAGGGGTCATAACGTCTGATAAAGATGAATTCCAACCGCAAGTTTCCCCCGATGGTAAAGAAATTGCCTATCTGGAACACCGCAACGAATTAAAAATATTCAACCTGCAAAATAAAACATCACGAACAATTATACCATTGGGAGAAAATTTCTCTTATGCTGATGGCGATCAAACCTATGAATGGAGTCCCGACAGCAAATCTATAATCGCTCGCAGTGCCCAAGGAATGTATGGAAACGGTCACTTGGTTTGGTATGATGCTTCAGGAAATAAACCCGGAATCAATGTAACCAAAAGCGGCTTTTTTGACGGTAATCCACAATGGATACTCAAAGGTAAAGCGCTCACATGGACATCAGGCAGAGAAGGAAAAAAACCATTGGCAACCCAAGGACCCAGAGAATCAGATGTTTATGCTGTCTTTTTTAGTCAGGACGAATATGACCGTTTCAAGTTTAGTAAAGAAGAATTTGAATTGGTAAAGGAAAAGGAAATCAAAGAAAAAGAAGCAAAAGAAAAAGCAGATAAAGACAAGGAAAAGGAAAAAGACAAAAAAGACAAACCGAAAGAGGATAAACAAACACCTCTTGTATTGGACTTTAAAAATCTGGATAGCCGAAAAGTTCGGGTAACTCCGAGTTCATCAAATATTACTTCGTATGCATTTTCTCCCGAAGGTGACAAATTGTACTATATGGCACGATATGAAGATAAACACAATGTTTGGAGTTTAGATACGCGAACCAAAGAAGTACAATCATTGGCAAAAACCAATAGTGGTTCCGGTTCTATTGAACTAAGTAAGGATGGGAAAACCCTCTTTGTACTGGCCGATGGGAAAATAACTAAAATTGAAACCACAGGAGGAAAAACCTCCAATGTAGGAATCTCTGAAGAAATGATTTTAAATACGGCAGGGGAAAGAGCATACATTTTTCACCATGCCTGGCGTCAGGTAAAAAATAAATTCTACGACCCAAAACTTCATGGTTTGGATTGGGAAATGTACCGAAACAATTATGCACGTTTCTTGCCCCACATCAATAACAATTACGATTTCCAGGATTTATTGGGCGAAATATTGGGAGAGCTAAATGCCTCACATACCGGAGGGCGTTATGCACACCGAGCTGAAAATGGCGACCAAACGGCCAGTTTGGGATTATTCTATGATGAAAAAGCCACTACAGCAGGTTTAAAAATCACTGAAGTAATTGCCGGCGGACCTTTAGACAAATCACAAAGTAAAATAAAGGCCGGTTATGTCATTGAAAAAATTGACGGTGTGGAAATTACTCCCGATAAAGATTGGAATGCGCTGTTAAATAGAAAAGTTAATAAAAATGTGTTGGTAAGTGTTTACGATCCAGCTAAAAAAATACGTTGGGAGGAAA
>DATIRG010000382.1:0-5581 GCA_035470005.1 Lutibacter sp.
GAGATTAATTATTACACGCTTCCTATTTCATTTGAAATAAAAACAAATGTTAGCGACCATTTTTACCTAATGCCTTTGTTGCCTTTATACCATGAAGACGATGAATATTATTTGCTGGAATTGAGCCAGGATTACGTAAAACTTTATGAAGCCAATAAATACGGTTATCAGGATATTTATATTGAAGATTTTGCACCGGCACAGTTAGAAGAAGCCGTTGGCTTTGATTTCAGGCAAAATATGCTGCAATTCAGAGGCGGACAAAGTTTTCAGGGAACGGAGACCTATCATGGAAAAGGTCCGGGAAAAGATGATCTGAAAAAAGAACTTTTCACTTTTTTTAGGGCAATAGATAAGGGCATCAATAAAGTAATTGAAAATAAAAAAGCGCCCCTTGTAATTGCTTGTGCCGATCCTTTGTTTGGAATGTATAAAGAAGCCAACACCTATCCAACCCTGCTTGAAAACTATATTGCCGGCGATTCTGAATTTAAAAACAAAACAAAACTGCATCAGGAGTCGTGGGAACTGGTTCACCCCTATTTTGAAAAGTTAAAAGAAGCTAAACTGAATCAATACAAAGAATTATACCACACACCCAAAACATCATATCAGATTTCAGAAATCGTTCCGGCGGCTGTAAACGGAAAAATAGACACACTTTTTGTTGAAAATGGCGCAGATGAATTTGGCATTTTCAACCAACAAACCAACCGATTGATGTTTCGAAAAGAAACTGACCTGAACAATGCTTCTTTGGCCGATTTAAGTGCTGTAAACACATTTTTACAAGGCGGAAAAGTATTCTTTTTGGCGCCGGAAGAAATGCCGGAATCCGGACAAATAATGAATGCTTTGTTAAGGTATTAAATCATCTAATTCTCATCATAAAACCAGCATCAGATTGAGGAATATCATTACAATAAAAAAAGATAACAGTTAATTTCAACGAGAATTATTAATCATAAAATCCAACATTATGTCAGTACTAAAAGTTATTGAACTCATGGGGAATTCCACCATCAGTTTTGAGGATGCCGTTCAAAATGTAGTTAATGAAGCTTCTAAAACGGTGAAAAATATCAAGTCTGTATATATTGAACATTTTCATGTGACAATAAACGGCAAAAAAATCTCTCAATTTCGGGTAGACACAAAAGTTACTTTCGGAATTTTAGATGAATAGCTATTTTGGGTTAATTTGTTAGTTTGTAAAATGAGGTTTTTTTAAAGTCGTAGTTATAAATGTAACTATTAAAACAGTGTTTGATCAATGCCTCATTTTATTTAAGAATTTTCAAATTTATCCTCGGATAAAAATCCTTCAGCCTAACAACCTTAAAAATTTAAAAAATGAATCAAGTAAATATATTTAATGATAATGTAGAAGCCTATGAGGCTTGGTATGAAAAATATCCAGAAGTATACAAATCAGAGGTTGCCGCCATAAAAGAACAATTGTTAAAATTGCCCGAAAACATAAAAGGCATTGAAGTGGGCATTGGCACCGGAAGGTTTGCGCAAGAATTGGGCATTAAAGAAGGTGTGGAACCAGCCAATGAAATGGCAGCGCTTGCATTAAAAAGAGGTATTGAAGTGGTAAACGGCACCGCTGAAAATATACCAATGCGAGATATGTATTTCGATTTTGTGCTCTTTGTCACCATCTGTCACCTCAACAATGTGAAACGCGCTTTTAAGGAAGCATATCGTATTTTAAAACCCAAAGGAAGCATTCTAATTGGGTTTATAGATAAAGACCAAAAAATTGGAAAAACCTATGAAGAAAACAAAATGAGAAGCACCTTTTTTAGATACGCCAATTTTTATTCTGTCGCTTATGTCACCAAATTATTGAAGGAAGCCGGATTTAAAGAATTTGAATACAACCAAACACTATTTGGCGGTTTGGATGAAATAAACGAATTGCAACTTCCTAAACAAGGTTTTGGACAAGGTTCTTTTGTGGTGGTTAAGGCTGTGAAGAAATAAAAAATATTTTAGTTGAAAACAAAAAACAGGATTGCCAAAAGCAATCCTGTTTTAAATTTCATTTTAACCTTAAGCTTTTTCCCAACCTGTCAATCCTGCAGAAATAACAAATTTCATCACATCGCTTGAACTGATGTTTAATGGTTTGATATTGGCTTTTGGAACAATAAACAACTCTCCCGAAAAATTATAAGAATGTGGAAAATATACGGCCACTTTATCTATTTCGCCCAAAAGCGCCAGATTTTCTTCAGTAATAAAACCAATTTTTTCAAGATCGGAACTTAAATTTACCTTGACCAAAACCGGTTGGTTGAATTTTTTTTCTTTACCCACAAAAGCCGAAAACAAATCGTTAAAAGCGGAGTAAACAAATTTTACCAATGGAATTCTGCTGATTACATTTTTAAATACCGCTTTTAAAGGTTGCGCAATAAAAGTTCTTCCGACAAAACCTATAAAAACTAAAAATATAAGCAGTGTCAATACGCCCAAACCAGGAATTTTTATGCCGAAAAGTTTAAATATTAAATCTTCTGACAAACCATCCATAAACATAAAAACCGAGTAAATAATATATCCGGTGATAGTTAATGGCGCGATATACAGTAAACCTTCAATTAAATAATTGGCCAATCTTTTCATCATAATATCTTAATATTTTGTTTGGTGTTTTATAATTTGTCATTTTGCGAAAGCCTTTTTTTGCATAAAAAATAGCATTCTTTAGTCTGCAAAAATATAGCTCAAAGATATGTCGAAAATTTGAATCTTTTTAGGGCAACTTTCTAGCTTCTTTTTAATGACTTTCTTTACTAATAATTGCTTTTTAAATAAAGCGCTGCCTAAATACAACCATGATTATGGCCTTTCGACTCTACCCTAATTGCTGTCTTTAAATTAAGTATATTTACTAGCTTTGCATTTTTAAATAAATAACGGTGGAAAACACAAACGAAAATTCAGTTAATTTAAACAAATACATCAGCAGTACCGGTATTTGTTCCCGCAGAGAAGCGGAAAAATGGATTGTTGATGGTTGTGTTACCATAAACGACAAACCCACACAATTGGGAAATCGCGTTTTTGAAGGGGATGTGGTGAAAATTAACGGAAAACCTTTAAATGCAAATCCCAAAACTTTATACATTGCTTTTAACAAGCCAGTTGGCATTGTTTGCACCACCGATTTAAAAGAACCTAAAAATATTGTCAATTTTATCAACCATCCGCAAAGGCTTTTTCCTGTAGGAAGGTTAGACAAACCTTCACAAGGGTTGATCTTTTTGACGAACGACGGCGATATTGTAAACAAAATTTTAAGGGCCGGAAACAATCATGAAAAAGAATATATTGTATCTGTAAAGCAACCAATTACGTCAGAATTTATTCAGAAAATGAGTGGCGGACTTCCTATTTTGGACACCATCACAAAAAAGTGTAAGGTTATTAAATTAAATGATTACAGCTTTAAAATTGTGTTAACCCAAGGCCTAAACCGACAAATTCGCAGAATGTGCGATTATTTAAATTATGATGTCACCAGCCTAAAACGCACCCGGATTATGAACGTGAATTTAGATGGCATAAAAGTTGGCGAATGGCGCGAATTATCGGAAAAAGAGATGCTTGAAATCAACAATATGATTTCAGATTCCTCAAAAACAGAAGAAGCTTCAGCAGATGTTCATAAAAATAAATAGCATTTTCAACAATCAAACTTTCCAACTTTTAACTTTCAACTTTGATTCTAATCAGTATCTTTGCCGACTATGCAATTTGATTTAAAAACAACCGACCCGCAAAGCAAGGCCAGAGCTGGCGTAATCACTACCGATCACGGTGAAATTGAAACGCCAATTTTTATGCCAGTCGGAACCGTAGGTTCCGTAAAAGGCGTACACCAAAGCGAATTAAAAGACGAAATAAACCCTGATATCATTTTAGGAAATACCTACCATTTATATTTACGTCCTCAAACAACCATTTTAGAGCAGGCCGGCGGTTTGCATAAATTTATGAATTGGGACCGCAATATTTTGACGGATAGCGGTGGTTATCAGGTATATTCTCTTTCAGAAAGCCGAAAAATTAAAGAAGAAGGCGTTAAATTTAAAAGCCATATTGATGGCTCTTATCACACCTTTACACCTGAAAACGTGATGGAAATTCAGCGCACTATTGGCGCCGACATCATTATGGCATTTGATGAATGCACACCTTATCCTTGCGATTATGGTTATGCAAAACGGTCTATGCATATGACGCATCGCTGGTTAAATCGTTGTATCACGCATTTGGAAAAAACACCTTTCAAGTACGGTTACAGTCAGGCTTTTTTCCCTATTGTTCAAGGAAGCACCTATAAAGATTTAAGAAAACAATCGGCCGAGTTCATTGCTTCTGTCGGAGCGGAAGGAAATGCGATTGGCGGACTTTCAGTTGGAGAACCTGCGGATGAAATGTATGAAATGACTGAAGTTGTCACCGCAATCTTACCTGAAGACAAACCGCGTTATTTAATGGGCGTAGGAACACCAGCCAACATTTTGGAAAATATCGCCTTGGGAATAGATATGTTTGACTGTGTGATGCCAACCAGAAATGCACGAAACGGCATGTTATTTACTGCCAACGGCACCATCAATATCAAAAACAAAAAGTGGGAAAATGATTTTTCTCCCATTGATGAAATGGACATCACTTTTGTGGATAAAATGTATTCAAAAGCCTATTTGCGCCATTTATTTATTTCAAAAGAATTGCTGGGAAAACAAATCGCTTCCATTCACAATTTAGGTTTTTATTTGTGGTTGGTTCGTGAAGCAAGAAAGCATATATTAGCCGGAGATTTTACGCCCTGGAAAAACAGGATGGTGAAACAAATGGACAACAGGATGTAAACCGCTGATAAGGTAATGGCGATAGTCAAATCATTAGGCAAGATTGAAGGGAAACCAATAAACAATACAACAAACACACCATTGAATTGAGAATACTTGACAAATACATATTAAAGAAATATTTAAGCTCATTTCTGTTGGTATTAATGTTACTGATCCCAATTGCTATTGCCATTGATGTGTCGGAAAAAGTCGATAAATTTTTAAGGCATGCCGATTTAAAATTGCCGGAAATCCTTAAAGACTATTACTTCAATTTCATCATCATTTACGGCAATACTTTTATGCCTTTGGCCTTATTTATTGCCGTCATATTTTTTACTTCAAAACTTGCCGGAAACACAGAAGTTATTGCCATTCACTCAGCAAAAATATCTTTTACACGTTTTTTAAGACCTTATTTTATTGGCGCTTCTATGGTCACTTTATTTGCTTTGGTGATGAACCATTTTGTGGTGCCAAACAGCAATAAAACGTATGAGGAATTTAACAGAAAATATTTAAAAAAAACACAGCTTAACGAAAATTATCTGACCAATATCAATTTACAGCTGGGCCCAAATGATTATGTTTTTTTAAAAAGTTATACAACCGACGCAAAAGTTGGCTATAACTTTTCTTATGAAAAATTTGAAGGGACACAGCTAAAATATAAATTGTTTGCCGACAATATTCGTTGGAGGGAA
>DATIRG010000383.1:0-3981 GCA_035470005.1 Lutibacter sp.
CCACGCCGCCAACAAACAATCCCCAGCCTATGATTACGGTTGAACTGTATTTTTTTAGCAAAGCGATGGGCTGTAAGGTATAAACCGCCAACGCAAATGCGGAGGCAATTCCGTAGAAAAATGCAATTCCCGAAATTTTTAAACTGTGAACATTGCCGTGGGTCACCAATAAAAAAGTTCCCAAAACAGCCAACAGAATGGCGAAATATTCGAAAGTTTTTGGGAGTCGATGGTACTTAAAGGCGAGATAAATGATAATTAAAACCGGACCGGCATATTGCAAAATAGTTGCTGTTGCGGCATTGGAATGTTTTACCGCGGCAAAATAAGTGTATTGCACCGCCAATATCCCAGTAATGCTGAACAATACCAATTGCAAGGCGTCTTTTTTATTTTTCCAGATTTTCCACAAGTCGGGATTTTTATTATAACTGGCAATCAAGAGCAGCATAAAACCGGCAACCAGCATTCTTGTGGTGATTAACCATTCTACATTGATTCCCCTTCGCTGAAACAGAAATTGGGCAAAAGTCCCTGAAATTCCCCAAAGCACGGAAGCAATAATTGCCAATGAAAATCCTTTAAAATGATCAGACTTCTGCATAAATATTGGGTCGCTTTTGCGCTGGTTTTTGTGTTGCAAACATAAGCTAACAGGATTTATTTCAGTATAAAACAGGGACAATTTTTAAGGTGATTCTATTTGTTTCGCGGGACGCTCGTAATAGAGAGGAGAGTGAGAGGCGTACTCCGTCAGTTTCTGGCGGAGCCGTCTTCTCAATTTTCTGAAGTTTTTTTATTCTATTAAATATGGAAAATTTCGGGAAACTTTTCTCATCATACTTTCAACTAAATCATCAGTGGAAGTAGCAATATTATCGTCCATAGTTTTCATAAATCTCCACAATAATTCTCCATCCGTACCATTATTAATTGTTAAAGTCAAAGTTCCAGAACCTGTTTTACCTCCAAATCCGCCAAACAAAACTGCAGTTGCAATAGCGCCCGCTTCACTTTTACTTTGTTCTTGTTCAAATTTTCCACTTATGGCAGCATCCACACCTAATATTTTGGCTATCTCGTCTTTTGTCATTTCATCTAGTTTATCTTCTATTCCAGCCTTTTTTAGAAGAATATTTGTTTTGTCTACGTCTTGGAACGAAACTGTATATTTATCTGCTTTTCTTAAAAGGAATGTATACATACTAGACTGAATATTTTTTGCCATTTTTATTTCCTGATCTCGATTTGCTTCTACACTAAAGTTTTTTGGTTGTTTTTTGTAGGAGATTGTTGTTGTAAAAGGTAAAATGGCGACAATTTTTTGTGTTGAAATTATTTCTTTTAAATTAGGTGAAGAAAAAATTTGTTTTTGACTGAATACGTTAATCGTTGAAAGAATTAATAAAATAAATAGTGTTTTTTTCATTGTTAAAAGTTTAATTGTTAGTTATTTAATTAAAATTACTGATATATATAAATGTCTGACAAAATCACCCCAATCCGCCCAAATTGGTCAGCTTGGTCTGAAATAATCAAACCTTATTTATCTTATGTATATTGAATTTCAGCAATTTTTTAATTCAAAGGCAACATTGGTTTGTTGCGTTGGTTAAAACTACAACAATTAACAACAATAGGGTTTGTTTTTGTCATTATTTATTGATAAAAAAGCAATGATCTTAAGGTAAGTGTTTTAGGGTATTTATAATTTTAAACTTTTTTCTTATGGAGATTTTTATGGTTATTTAGGAAATATTTTTTTGGAAAGTATCACATAAATTGGGACAACCGTATAAACCTTAACAAGTAACCGTATACTTTTTGAGAAATATGCCCTTAAGTCTTGACAAAGCCGGCCGACTTATTGGTAAAAATACTAGTATTAGTAGTATAGATATACTAGTAAATTCTTTGAGAAACAGTAGTATAACTTTTAAAATATACTACAATAAAAATAATGTTTGGGAATTTCACCAAGAATCAGGTGCTTTTTCAAAGATACGAAAAATATAAATAAAAAACGCGCAAACTTTATAAGTCCACGCGTTTTCTGGATTTTAGTGCGTTTTTTTCTACAAGCAACTATATTGCTTTCTTCGCCAAATTAAAGGAAGTCGAAGGGTAAGCTTTTGTATTTTAAAATTCTCTCCACTCATAATTGTAAGTTGCTACGAAACCATTACCAAAATTCATTTGTATAAATCGTTTTGCCCCTTTTGTTCCTTTGTCAATCACTTTTTCTGTGGTTAACTTTGTCTTTATGTCTTTGGTAATGTATTTTGTGCCTTCAGGAGTGATAAAATAAACACCGTTTAGGCCTTGGTTTATATACATACTTTGTTGAGGTACTTTCCAGGTTAACGAAGAAATTGTGTTTAATTCAAAATCTAAAGAACTTTTTTCGTTCGGATTCAAAACCGTTGGAGGGTCGGTCCAAAAAACCCCGTAGGTAATACCTGCAAGTAACTTGCCCGTTTTAACATCAAATCTGTTCTGGGTAATTTCAATATTCCCCTTATTGCCCTTGCAACTTATTACATCTTTCATTTTAGAAGTCGTTCCCATTAAAACAGATTCCTTCTGTAAGGATCCATCTTTAAATGAATAGTTGGTTAAGTGCCAACCAATGCTGCTATTGTTTTCATTTACGATTGTTTTTTCTGGCGCACCACCATCTCGCCACTCATAATTATAAGTTGCTACAAAACTATTTCCGAAATTCATTTGTATAAATCGTTTCGCTCCTTTTGTTCCTTTGTTTATCACTTTATCGGTGGTTAATTCTGAATTTATATCTTTTGTGATATATTTGGTTCCATCTTGTGTAACGAAATAGACACTGTATGGACTTTGATTAAAATGCATACTGTGTTGAGGAGCTTTCCATGTTTTTGAAGATATTGTTTTCAATTCAAAATCAATCGAATACTTTTCTCCCGGTATAAGAATTTCAGGAGGGTTTGACCATGTAACCTCATAGGTGACACCAGCAATTAATTTACCATCCGGAACAGCGTACCTGTTTTGCATAATTTCGATATTGCCTTTATCTCCTTTAAAGCTTATGACATCCTTCATTCTCGATGTTGTTCCCATTAAAACAGTTTCTTTCTGTAAGGATCCATCTTTAAATGAATAGTTGGTTAAGTACCAACCTGATTCGTTTGAGGCAGTTTGAGAAAAGCCTTGGTTTGAAAACATTATCAATAATAGAACCGCCAACATTTCTATCGTTTTTAGAAGAAGTGATTTTAAGAAAACATATAATTTTTTCATAATAATTGATTTTTATTAATGTGATTTATAATTTTCGTTTTTTTTTACTTCTTACCAACGGAACTTATCCTCAAAAAAACAAAAAATTGAGTACATCTTGCCGTTTTTGACGAGACATACTCAACTTGTTTTGGGGCTTAGTTTTTAATGAATCCTTTAAAAGTGTCTTTTTCAATTAAAAAGCAACATTGGTACGCCTTATTGCATAAAATTACAATAAATACCTAAAAAGAAGAAATTTCTTCTGTCATTTATTTAATTAAAAAGCAGCTTGAATTTGCCTCAAGCTGCTTATTATAAGTATATTAATTGAATCTAAAATTAAGAAAGCGTTTTAATAAGCCATTTCTACGATTTTCTCTACATCGCTTGGCGTCACGTCTTGGCGTTCTCCCAAACCTTTCCAGCCGCGTTCGGTAAAACGTTTTTTAATAATTTCGGCAGTTCCTTTGTAGTCGTCAGTATATTCAGATAAGGCAGTTTTTATGCCCAAAGAGTTGAAAAAAGTTTTGGTTTTTTCGATTCCTGCTTTCGCTTTTTCTTCTAAAGTTCCTTCGGTTACATTCCATACACGCTCTGCATATTGCGCCAATTTTTCCTTTTTGTTTTCAAAATTATAGGTGTAATGGCTTGGCAAAATAATCGCCAAAGTTCTTGCGTGGTCTATGCCAAACAAAGCGGTTAATTCGTGGCCCATCATAT
>DATIRG010000384.1:0-2827 GCA_035470005.1 Lutibacter sp.
GGGTCGTTCCAACTACCACGTCTGCGCCCCATTCGCCTGGAGGCGTTAGTAAAGACAAACTCAATAAATCTGCAGCTACCGCTATTTTAGCCTCAACAGCTTTCGCTTTTTCAACAAACGCTGCATAATCATAAATTTGGCCGCTTTTTCCCGGATATTGAATTAGTGCCCCAAATATTTCATTGGTAAATTCAAATTTTTCGTGATCACCAAACACAAGTTCTATATCCAACGGAATTGCGCGTGTTTTTAAAACATCCATGGTTTGCGGCAAAACCTCATTTGAAACAAAGAATTTTGAGGCGTTTGCCTGATTGCGTGATTTTGAATGAAATAGCATTAACATGGCTTCTCCTGCCGCAGTTCCTTCATCCAATAAAGAAGCATTCGCTATTTTTAAACCTGTTAAATCGCAGATCATTGTTTGATAAGTGATTAAAGCTTCCATTCGGCCTTGTGAAATTTCAGCCTGATAAGGTGTGTAGGCGGTATACCATCCCGGATTTTCCAAAATATTTCTTTGAATAACACCCGGAAGAATTGTTGGGTGATATCCCAAGCCAATATAATTTTTATACAGCTTGTTTTTGTTGGCAAGTTTTTGAATGTGTGTTAAATACTCAAACTCACTCATAGCTTTTGGTAAATTCAATTCTTTAGGCAATCGAATATCAGTCGGAATTGTTTTGTCGATTAATTCATCTAACGATTGAACACCAATAGTGGCAACCATTTCTTTCACCTCATCTTCTCGAGGTCCAATATGTCTTAAAACAAAGGAATCTGTTCTCATTTATGTTTTGGTATTTTTTTATTTTAATGTTCCCAAATTTAATGAAAATTATAGAATTCACATGCCATCCCGATTACTTAATTATAATATTTTGTTAACCATGAAAATCACTCTACAAGCAATTATGTACTTTTGTTAAATGCATTTGTTTAGAAAATTGGTTGATTTTTATATTTTTAGCAACATTCATGTTGCCTTGGTAGGATTTTCATTGACGAAAATTACCCTGTTAAACTTTGAAATATCAGATTATTTAACTCCTTTATTTGTGGCTTTTGCTGTTCTGATATCCTATAATTTTATTCGGTTTTACGAAATAAAAAATAACCGATTGAATTGGTTCAAGGACTGGTTTTTTATGAATATTGAAGGGATATTGCTGTTGATGATATTATCAATTTTGGGATTGGCTTACATTTCTTTTTTTACTGATTTTAACCCAACATCTCTTATGATATTGTTTCCCTTCGCTTTTATGACGTTTTTTTATGCGATTCCACTTTTTAAAATAGGAAAATTGGAAGTTTCATTCAGGAATTTCCCGATGGTGAAAATTTTTAGTATTGTGATAGCCTGGGCTGGTATTTCTGTATTTTTTCCTTTGTATGAAGCGAATTATCAATTGACTTCCGCAGTTTATCTGGAATTTTTTCAGCGGATTTTATTTCTGTTGGCAATTACAATTCCTTTTGATATTCGGGATGTGAATACAGATTCAAAATCATTAAAAACATTGCCCCAAATCATAGGAATAACTTCTTCAAAAGTTTTGGGAATTTTCTTTTTGTTTGGTTTTGTTTTATTGGAAGTTTTCAAAGAAAATTTTACGTATATTGGTTTTCTTATTGTGTTGATAATTTCAATGATTACCGGAATTTTCTTATGGTTTTCATCACCAAAAAGACCTCGTTATTATACCAGTTTTTGGGTGGAATCGATACCCATAATTTGGATGGGATTGCTTATTTTTATCAAATAATAAAAGTTTAAATGAAATTTAATGGAGAATAAAAATAAAAAATATTTTGAGGTAAATAAAGATACCTGGAACAAAAAAGTGGGCATCCATATCAAATCAAAATTTTATGATGTTGAAGCCTTTAAAAAAGGAAAAACTTCCTTAAATAAATTTGAGTTGGATGAATTGGGTGAGGTGAAAGGTAAATCGTTGTTGCATTTGCAATGTCATTTTGGCCAGGATACTTTAAGCTGGAGCAGGCTGGGTGCAAAATGTACCGGTATAGATATTTCCAATGAAGGCATCAAAAACGCAAAATTGCTGAATGCAGCATTGGGCTTGGACGCCACTTTTATTGAAAGCAATTTGTATGACGTTCCCAAAAATGTGAAAGGAAAGTTTGACTTTGTTTTTGCCTCATACGGCGTTATTGGCTGGCTGCCCGATTTAAAAACTTGGGGAAAAATTATTGCCGAAAAACTCAATAAAGGAGGGGTGTTTTATTTGATTGAATTTCACCCAATTGTTTGGATGTTCGATTATTTGCAAACGCCGCCAAAATTAATTTATCCTTACCAAAATAGTGAAGTGATTTATGAGGAATACAAAGGAACTTATACCAATAAAGATGCTGATATTATAAGTAAAGAATATGGTTGGAATCACGGTTTGGGAGAAGTTGTTTCGGCATTAACGGCTACCGGACTTCATATTGAATTTTTGCACGAATTTGAAAAATCGCCTTATAATGTGTTGCCGGAAATGGAGGAAACTGAAGATGGAATGTTTGTGCAAAAAGGTGGTGAGAAGTTATTTCCGCTGCTCTATTCAATCAAAGAAACCAAAAAATAAAAGGCTTCCGATTTGGAAGCCTTTTTATGGAAATTTACTTTAAAAGTTTTTCGATTTTTTCTCTTGCTTCTTCCGCCAAAGCGCCGTCAACTAAAATTCTGCCGCTGTATTCATCGGTAATAATTTTTTTGCGACTTGAAATTTCAACTTGTCTTTGTGGTGGAATGGTGAAAAATGATCCGCCTGAAGCGCCTCTTTCAATAGAAACTACTGCCAAGCCATTT
>DATIRG010000385.1:0-4343 GCA_035470005.1 Lutibacter sp.
AAACAGATCTGGAAAGATTTCAGTTCGGGAAAAGGCGGCAATGTGGTCACTTTTTTAATGGAACAGGAACATTATTCCTATCCGGAAGCCATTCGTTTTTTAGCAAAAAAGTACAATATTGACATAGAGGAAACCGAACAGAGCAATGAACAAAAACATCAGGCTGATGAACGCGAAAGTATGTTTATTGTTTCGGAATATGCGCGCGATTATTTTCACGAAACCTTGCTAAAAACCGATCAGGGAAAAGCCATTGGGTTAAGCTATTTTAAAGAACGCGGTTTTACCGATGAAACCATTGAGAAATTTCAATTGGGTTATTCGCTGAACGAGTGGGATGCCTTTTCATCCGAAGCGTTAAATAAAGGATACAACCTAAAATATTTAGAATCTACCGGACTAACCATTGTTAAAGACGATTTGCTTTCATCAACAGGAACCAAACAATTCGACCGTTTTAAAGGCCGTGTGATGTTTCCCATTCACAGTATGAGCGGCAGAGTTCTTGGTTTTGGCGGCAGAATTTTGGTCAACGACAAAAAAGCGGCAAAATATTTAAATTCTCCGGAAAGCGAAATTTACCATAAAGGCAATGTTTTGTATGGCATTTATTATGCAAAACAAAGCATCGCCAAAGAAGACAATTGCTATTTGGTTGAAGGCTATACCGATGTGATTTCTTTTAATCAGGCCGGTATCGAAAATGTGGTTTCTTCTTCAGGTACTGCACTTTCTGAAAATCAAATCCGATTGATAAACCGTCTTACAAAAAATATTACCATTCTTTTTGATGGTGATGCTGCCGGAATTCGCGCTTCCATTCGAGGAATTGACCTTATTTTAGAACAAGGCTTAAATGTGAAAGTGGTAATGTTTCCTGATGGCGATGATCCCGACAGCTTTTCCAAAAAAGTAAGCAGCCAGGAACTTAAAGAATATTTAAAACAAAATTCCAAAGATTTCATCAATTTTAAAGTGGCTTTATTGATGGAAGAAGCTCAGCACGATCCTGTTAAAAAAGCTGGATTAATTCGGGACATTGTGGTCAGTATTTCTAAAATTCCCGATAGGATTCAGCGCGAAGTTTACATACAGGAATGTTCCAGAATTATGGATATTTCAGAAAATGTGCTTTTTAGTGAATTGGCCCAAATCGACAAAAAAGAAGAAAGAGAAGCTTCAAGCCGACCGATTCCCGAAAGACCATTAGAACCTGTTTTGCAAAAAACACCCCAATTTGAGAGGGTCAACGAACTTCAAAAATATGAACGGGAAATTATAAAAATATTATTGTTGTATGGCAACAATGAAGTGGAATTTGTCGATTTTGTGGCAGGAGAAGAAGCGGAAGATCCTGAATTTCAACCCATCAAAAAGGTCAAATTCAACAATGTGGTTTCAAAAGAAATCTATCTGAATTTGCATGATGATGAGGTGGAATTTACCGATGACACTTTTAAAAATATTTATTATGAAATAATTTATCAGTTAAATCAGGATGAAATTATATCTGTGGATAAATTGGTAAATCACGATAATTCTGAAGTGGCCAATTTGGTGACCACTATTTTAATGGACGATGAACGGCATGTGTTAAGCAATTGGGAACGCAAAGATATTTACATCAAAAGCAAAAAAAGCGATCTTTCTAAAATGGTGCTAGATGCCATTTACAACATGCGCAGAATTCTTATAGAACAAAAAATAACCTCACTAATTACCAATATTGGCGTTGAGGAAGAACGAGATAAGATCATGGAATCTATCGTGGATTACAACAACTTAAAAACCCGTTTGTTTGAAAGATTGAACAGGGTGGTTTGATGAAGTTTAGATTTTTTCTTCCAAAACAATGGCTCCCGCATATTTTATTTTAACCATATTAAGCGCTCTGTCGGCTTCCAATCTAGTTCTGAAGTTTCCGGCGTGAGTTTTCCACTCTGGAGTTTTGTAAATAATTTTTGTGCGATATTCAGGGAAATCAGTTTCAAAATTACGTTTAACGGCATAGGCTTGTGTTTCATTGCCGTTATAAAGCTGAATTTTAAAAACAAGGATATTTTTATTTGTTTTATTAAAAGCTTTTTTTTGCTCAATCAACGCATTAATTTTTTCATTTTCGCTTTGTGAAAAAACATTGTTTGTATTCAAAAAAGTGGTAAAAAAAACCAGTATAATTAGCTTTATTGATAATTTATTCATAATATTTTAAATATTTTTCAAATTTATAATTTTCCTTGAGATGTAGGTGTATTCATTTGCTATTTAGAATGAATATAAATTACATTTAACACAATTTTTACATTTTAAGTTTTAGTATTATATGCTACTTTTGTCCAATCATGCAAAAATGATTAAAGTCATATTTTAATATATGAAAAAATTGTACCAAACTAGAAAGAAAATATCTTTTTTAAATATGAAAAGTGTGAAACAACACAGTACATTATCAAGATTAGTCATTAATAGTCTTGCTTTCCTATTCTTTTTCTCGCTTAATTTATCGGCACAAGGTGATCCAGCAAACGGAGAGAAACTCTTCAAATCTGTATGTGCTGCCTGTCATAAATTAGACGCAAAATTGGTTGGTCCCGCCTTATTGGGCGTTACGGAAAGAAGAGACCAAGACTGGTTAATTGCCTGGATTAAAGACAGTCCGGGAATGATTAAATCAGGAGATAAATTAGCAATTCAGGTTTTCGAAGAGAACAATAAATTGCCGATGACCGCGAATCCGCAATTGTCTGATCAAGATATCAAGGATATTCTGGAATACACCAAAGGCAAACCCGTTGAGGCTGTTGCCGCAGTGGCAACGGAAGTTGACCCTGGCGTGGAGCGCGGTAAACAAATTTTCAAAACAAACTGTGCTGCTTGTCATAAAATGGAAGGGAAGTTAATTGGCCCGCCACTTTTAAAAATTGGAGACAAGTATGAAGATGATTGGTTAAAATTGTGGATAAAAGACAATGCAGCTTTAATTGCAACAGGTGATCCATTGGCGAAAACCGCTTCCGAATATTCTCCGATTGCAATGACGCCATTTCCGCAGCTTACAGATCAGGATTTAGAGGATTTATTGAAATACATGGCCGTGGGCGATGTTGCGCCAGTTGCTGCAACTGCTTCCGCAGCAGATCAGGAAATTTTCAACAAACCGGGGATTGGTGTTTTGCCAACTCTTGCCATAACAATTGGCGTCTTATTATTGTTATCACTAATAGTGGCAGGTTTAACCAATAGAAAAGCTGTAGAATCTGATGAAGAAAAAGAGCCGAGTGTTTTAAAGACGTTGATTTTTAATCCTTTTATGCGTTTTCTTTTCTTAATGTTTTCCATATTATTGGGCGCCTGGTTTTTATTTGGATGGTTAATGCAAATAGATGTCAATGAAGGCTATCAGCCAATTCAGCCAATTGTATTTTCTCACGCAGTTCATGCAGGTGACAATAAAATTGATTGTCAGTATTGTCACTCTTCAGCAAAACATAGCAAGACTTCTGGTATTCCAACCGCCAACGTATGTATGAATTGTCATAAATCAATTTCAGAATATAAAGGTGAATTGTTTGGAGATTATACCAAAGAGGATTTAGACAAAGAAATTCAAAAATTATACGATGCAGTTGGTTGGGATAAAGTAAATGTAAAATATATTGAAGGCTATGAACAAAAACCTATTGAGTGGGTTCGAATTCATAATTTGGCCGATTTTGCATACTACAACCACGCCCAACACGTAACTGTAGCCGGTGTTGCCTGTCAAACTTGTCACGGCCCTGTTGAAACAATGCACGACATGAAACAATTTTCACCGCTTACAATGGGTTGGTGTATTGATTGTCACAGAGCAACAGAAGTAGATTTAACTAAAAATGGCTATTATAAAAATATTCATGACCAGTTGTCTAAAAAATACGGTGTAGAAAAAGTGACTGCCGCCCAAATGGGAGGATTAGAGTGTGCTAAATGTCACTATTAATATTAATTACGAAGTAAATAACCAAATATAAAAATGGCATCAAACAAAAAATACTGGAAAAGTGTTGAAGAGCTAAACGAAAATAGCTCTATTGTTGATACGTTAAAACAGAACGAGTTTTTTGAAGAAATTCCAACGGATATTTTTTTAGGTGATAAAAAAACCTTGGAAGCTACATCAACAACACGTAGAGACTTTTTAAAGTATGTTGGATTCACAACTGCGGCGGTTACTTTAGCCTCTTGTGAGGGTCCGGTGGTAAAATCAATTCCGTATATCATTAAACCTAATTATATTATTCCGGGAGTTGCTGAATATTATGCAACTACGATTGCAGATGGTTTTGATTTTGCAAATGTTT
>DATIRG010000386.1:0-13868 GCA_035470005.1 Lutibacter sp.
CGTTGCTCTGGTTTTCTTTCCGGCACTTTTTTCATTAAGTAATTAATCACATCGGTCATACGAATGTAAGGTTCCTCAAATAAGGCTCTATGTTCTCCTTTTAGGGCTTCAATTAAACATTTGGTAAACAGACTTAACGAATCTCCGGGAAGCACCCACGACAATTCATCAGCTCTGCAGGCCGTAAGAATGGAAATTCCTTTGCCTTCATCAATTTTTTGAACCAAGCCTTCCGGATTTCTCAATGGCTGTTTTACTATTTTTGTGTTGATTTCAGGATGAGCATTGCTCATTCCTTCTGCATGACAGCAATCCAAAAACATGATAATTCGCTGAGATTTTAGCGCATTTACAATTTCTTTTAATTCTTCCGCCTTCACCCAGGTTTTTTCAAAATTCTTAATTGTTAAATTATTTGGCTGTAAAAAATAATGTCTTTTGTTTGCTGATTCAGGCTTTAATTTCTCGCCAGATTTTCTGCTTTCAATAAGGTCATTATCTGTATAAGTGGCTCCGTGACCCGAATAAAACAGAAAAATAGAAGCGTCTTCATCGGTTTTGTCTATTAAATCATTAAATGCTTTTAGTATGTTTTTTCTAATGGCTAATTTCTCAGTCAATAAGGTGATGTTTTCTTTTTTATAACCGGCTATTTTTGGATTTGAGAGTATGTCATATACCGCTTGGGCATCTTTTACGCTTTCGGGCAAATCGGCACCAACCCCAATAATAATGGCATATGAGTTTTTTAAAGTTTTCATATTTGATTATATCTATAAAGCTAACTGAATTTTTATTTCGTTAAATCACTTTTTTTATTAAATTTCTGCTTACCTCTAGTGCTTTACCTCTCCGGATAAGCGACGGTAATCCATACGCTGTCTTCATAAGACATATCAACCTTCAATACACGTACTTTTTCTCCGGCCAAAATATATTCATCATTAATTGGATTGTCATTTGCATCATAAATCTGAACGGCATTGATGGCCGATAAAATATCTCCAATTTTTGGAAGTTCTCCATCTGATTGTCCATATTGCAAGTTGCCATCCATTCCGGTATAGAGCGTTTTAGTAAAATGAACCTCCGTCATCGGTTGCGCAAAAGCCACAACTCCTGCATTAGGCAGCAGTGTATCAATAGAATCTTGTGCCGCCGTATAATATGGATCTTCATCCCAGTTCTTATAAATATAGCTGAGGTATGCATCTATGGAATGGGAATTTAGCGCTTTATTCCAATCCGGATTGTCGGATTGTTCCACACTGGTTTCCGAGTCGTTTGCAGGTTCACTCATACATTGATCAAGCAACAGAAACAAAATAATAATGCCAATGGCGCCGCTAAGAACATACCAGATTACTTTTGGTTTTTTCATAAAAGCCGGAGCTATTGGAACTTTGGAACTGCTTGCCACTGTTTTTTGTGCCGGAGTTGTGCCCGGTATCCCAATTTCAGCGGAATCTATATCTTCCATTAATTTGCTTACAGCCCAATTAAAATCTTGCGTAAAATCTATAAATTGGTGTCGAGCCAAACGCATAGGCACTTCGCAGGGTTCAATCAATATGGGCAAAATAATTTTTCCAAGGCTTTTTGCATAGGACATTTCGTCTTTTACATTGTTTGATGCAACAGAGGTTTTAGACATCACAATAACAAACACCTCAGCTGCTTTTATTTGTTCTTCTAAGGTATTGTCCCATTGTTCGCCGGTTCGTATGTTTTTATCAAACCAAACATCTGCACCTTTTTCTCTGAGCGCATTTACCAGGGTTGCTATATAATCCAGATCTGCCCGTGAATAGCTTAAAAATATTTTTTTCTTGGTTGTCATAATATGATTTTTTTGGTTAGTATTTTAGTTGGTATGATTGATTAAAAATGTCGTTGTCGCACACATACATTTCCCCCGTTACGCCGATCATCAGCCAGTCGCCTGCTTTGCCCTTCATGAGACCTTCCAGGGTTTCCACCTTAAAAGGTTCATTAATTTGGGCGCATTTAATTGCAATTGGTTTTTTAACAGCGGTGCTGAAATCTAATTTGGGCAGTTCTTTTTGGTTAAATTTTAACATGTTATAAGATTTTAAATTAGGTTAAAAATTTGACTTTCAAAAACTTAGTGAAATCGTCTTCTTCTGTTTCCATCAAATAGGTATAGGAAATATAGGCGTTTGTATGGATGGATATTTTTTCACGAATTCCGGCAGCCTCGGCTACAGTAGTGTAATATTCTCTCGCTTTTTCAAAATCGCCTGAGTAAATAGCAGCTTCTGCAATGGTGGCATTTTTCCACAAACTGTCTATCGTAACTTTTTGTGTAGCTTCCTGTGCTTTTTGCGCATATTGGCGCATTTGGTTTTTATCATCTGCAAAAACCAAACTCAAAAACGCTAAATTAATGGCGTGATAGTAAATTTGTTCATGGTCTTCTTTTTGTGAAGAAATTTCAAATCCTTGAACGTAATATTCCATCGCCTTTTTTCCATCTTCATTCAAAAAAGTATGGAGATATCGTCTTTTTAGCCTTCCGCCCAAAACCCCCATTAAATCTGTATTTTCTTGTGAAAGCGGATGATGAAGCAAAATATCCATCACTTCTTCATTCCGGTCCAATCCTTCCAAAGCAAAAAGCAATTGCTTTAAACCCTTAATATTAAGTGCATCTTTAGTGGGCAACAATTTTTTTACCACTTCATCATGCGCGCCCAATAGATTATTTATTTCTTCCTGGTTGGTGTACAAATTATAAAATTCATTGTCGTTTAAGGTGTCTATAATCAGCCTGTAACTGTCGTTTTCCTTGCTTGCCGGCTGTACCATAGAAAAATGATTTCCGGCCACAGTTGCCCTATATTTTTCATCAAAAGGATCTAAAATGGTTTGCTGAGGCACTTCTTTGTCGTCTGTTGCAGCGACAACTTTAAATTTAAAAGGAATTCCCGCTGAAAAGGTTTCATCCCAATTATTACGCAATGTTTTTATAAAGGGCGCTTCTTTTTGAAAATCTGTCCAACGGTTGTCCACTATTTTTGACGATTCATTGCTTATGCCGTTGCTTGGCGTACCAAAAAGCAGTACGTGCGTTATCCTGTCAAAATCATTTTTCTCAAGTTCTAACAAGGCCTTTTGCACGCTCAGTCCGCCTAAACCATGGGCAACTATTGCGATGCGCTTGTATTTCCCGTATTTGTGGTTGATGGATGCAGAAAGGTAATCTGCAACCCGCTCAATATCTTCAGTTGATGCCCAAATTCCTTTTCCCATTTGTGGTTTCACGTTTTCTGAATAACCAAACGGAAACATATCCCAACCATGCATTTCGGGATCTTCTAAAATATAATTTTGAATCGCGTCAAAAGTGTTGGCGGATTCTCCTGAAAATCCGTGGACGAACAAAACAGCATTCACAGCAGCTTCCCGTTCCCTGAAATTGGTGACAAGTTCTTTTCCGACAGCATTTGGCGTTTCAGCTATTATTGCAGTTGAAGCAGATGATTTGTGCAGTTTTTCTTTTGGAAGTTTGCTTAAAATAAAATCATCATACATTTGGATGTTCACAAATGGCCGTTGGATGGGTTTTCTTTCCGGAACTTTTTTCATCAAGTAATTGATTACGTCGGTCATACGAATGTACGGTTCTTCAAAAAACGACCGATGTTCGCCTTTTAAGGCTTCAATTAAACACTTGGTAAACAAACTTAGGGAATCACCCGGAAGAACCCACGACAATTCTTCTGCCCTGCAAGAAGTAAGAAAAGAAATTCCTTTGCCATCGTCAATTTTTTGTGCCAAACCTTCCGGATTTCTCAACCGGCTTTTTAACTCTGTCGCATTGATTTCAGGACCCGATTTTGCCATTCCTTCTGCGTGGCAGCAATCTAAAAACAAAATAATTCGCCTCGATTTTAATTGGTTTATTTTTTCTTTTAACTCCTCGGCCCGCACCCAGGTTTTTTCAAAATTTTCAATGGTGCAATCATTTGGCTGCAAAAAATAATGTCTGTTATTTGCTGATTCAGGTTTTAATGGAGCGCCTAATTTCCTGCTCGCAATAAGATCATTGTCGGTAAAAGTGCCTCCGTGACCTGAATAAAACAGAAATACCGAAGAGTCTTCATCGGTTTTTGCAATTAAATTATCGAACGCCTCTAATATGTTTTTTCTGACAGCCAGTTTTTCAGTTAACAGCGCGATGTTTTCTTTTTTATAGCCAGCTATTGACTGATTTGAAAGGATATCATACACCGCTTGTGCATCTTTTACGCTTTCAGGCAAATCGTGACCAACGCCAATAAGAATTGCGTATGAGTTTTTTAAAGCAGTCATATTTTAAGCTTATAAAGCATTGTACATTTTTTTTATGATGTCCATGTGCGCTTGTGTAATATCCATTCTCGCCATATTTACCACTCTTAACAAGGATTTGGTGAGTTCGCTTTTTTGTTTGGAAATTGCGCCTTTAGCTTCCAAAGCGTTGCAAAGAAATACGCCACTTTTATCTGAAACATCAATGCCTTCTTCTGAAGCAAGGTCAATTAAAGCTTTATCCAAGCTTTGTTTTATGGCCATCAATTGTTGAAATGGCGGATCATTCGTAACGTTTTCCATGTCGAAGGAAGATTTTCCCTTGCTCATTATTTCAGGCCTGTTTATTTCGAATGTTGATTTTGTGATTTCCAGTACTTTTTCAAAAGACATGGCGATTCCCGAGCTGTCCACTTTTAAGGTTCCTATGCGTTGAAAAATGCCTGCAAAGCTTTTTCTGAAAAAAAATAAAATCAGAAATAGCGTTAAAGGCCAAATAATGATTTCAATTAATTTGATGATTAGTTCAAAATTAGACAGCGATGGATTTTCTTGGATCATAAGGATGCTTTGTTTGGTTAATTCCAAAAATTCATGATATTTTTAAAAGTTACGTTATCTCGGTACTTTACAAAATGGGGATTGTTTTGAAAACTTTGGGGCGTAAACAAATGACCCTCGGCTACTGCTCTCATTAAGTATTTATCCATTTCAATTTTATTTTCTGAAACCGCATAAAACTGCGCTAGGGCATAATCAATGCTACCGTATTGATACAAACCACGTAAAGATTCTAAATTTTTAAGGTATTTTTCAGCCTGTTTTTCTCGATTCATTTTAAAATTACAAATGGCAAGTTTTGTCAAAATATCAACATCTTCCGGACTTTTAGCGTACAATTCTTTCAACAATTTTTCCGCTTCAGCATAATCATTATTAAAATAAAATGCTTCGGCACGCCATGTTTTTTCTGATGTATTTGCAGGCAAGCTGATTATTTTTTCTAAATAGTCAGTTGCTTTAGCAATGTTTCCCAAAAGCAAGTATTCCTTGGCCGTGAACAAACATAAATCCTGGAAGATTTCCAATTTATTTGGCATCTCAAACTTGTTTAAAAAAGCCACTGTTTTTGCATCATTTCCTGATCTGACATAGGCAGCGATCAATGGTTTTTTAAGCAATGTTTCTTCGAAAATTTCAGATACAGGCTCAAGAAGTTTTATCGCGGTATCATACTTTTTTAACGCAATGTCAGCAAAGGCTTTCACATAAATTCGGATAATGCAATCCTGGCAATTTCTAATATCCATACTTTCCATTTTTATGGCTTTAAAAATGGGTTCAACATCTTGGGGTCTATTTACAAACTGCAAAGCCACAACCATCGCGCTTTTATTCGATTTAAGATCGAACGGTGACATTGCAAATTCTTCCAAAGTGGTATTGTAAACTTTTTTGTTATTTCCTGCCAATAAGGCCCGGTAGGTATTTAATAAATTTAGCTGTCGTTTGTTGTTTTTTGAGTCAGGTTCTAAGGCTTTCAATAAAGAATCGGCCTTTAAATAATTACCGGTATTGTAATAATGGGCAACCTTTAACACTTTTGGTTCAAAATAATCATTATCCGCTTCAATGGATTTGTTTAAAAGTTGCAAGTGTTTTTCATCATCATCATTATTTTTCGCTTCCAGCAAATATTTATAAGCATCATATTTAGGTGGTGATTCCTGAAGCATTTCTTTTTTACGGTCTTCGGTCATTAAAAAGCCAAGAATTTGTTCTTTGAGTTCATCTATACATTTTAGGGCGTCATTTGTGCCGCAATCATTTGTTTCAAAAGCGATAAGGGTTTCGTCCTTATTCCCGTCTTTTACAATGCACTGGAAAAGTAATTTGTTGTTTTTCAAATAGAAATTGCCGGAAATTATTTTGCTGGGCCTCAAATATTCTTTTACCACAGAATTGACATCACCCAATGTATTATTTATTTTTAAAGCGCTTGCATACTCATCAACTACTTCATTGGAAATAACCTGGCCTGCTTTATTTTCGGTAATTCCATGCATAATCCAGTCGGCGGCCATTTTACTTATAACATCATAAGCCGGATCTCCGGTGTTGTTTCCAAATTTTAACACCGCTATTTTATCACTTGGCTTTACTGTTGGTAACACAATGGTTTCTGCAAAATTTTTGTTGATGATGAGAAATACAATCACAATGTTAATAACAGCAATAAAGGCAAGTGCTGAAAAATACATTTTTTTGAAAGATGCTTTTTCCTTTAATTCTAACGCATCCAATACGATAGCTTCCTTTTCCAAAGGAGCGACAGATGCTTTCCAAATATAGAAACCATAGAAAGGAAATCCAATAAGCAGTAAAATAATAAGGAAAGTAACAGATTTTTCCGGCAAGCCCAACGGTTTCCATATTAAAGCAGTTACCTGAAGCAAAACCCAGGCAGAAACCACATAAATGGACAGCATTTTAAAGACCTCTTTGTCATGGCAAGATTTAAAAAAGGACTTAAGGTTCATCGTAATTATTTAGTTAGTAGGGTTCTAAATTAATCAAATTTAGAAATAAACATATAATTATTTAAAATTTATTTATTTCACTTAAAAATAATTACTAACTTTATTTTATTATTCTAACTAAAAATATAAATTAAAATGGCACCAGAAAAAAAACCAGCAAAAAAAACAGCCGCGAAAGCGAAACCTTCAAAAACAAAAACTGTAAAAGACACAGGTAAAAGTAAACCGGGTTTAAATATCAATCCGAAGTAAAAAAGGATTTTTTAAACAACTTTGTCACCCCTTTTTAAATAAAAATAATTTTGAAAGGGGTTTTTTGTTTTAGAAAAGTAAAAGGCCAAATCTTTTCATTTACGGCAGCTTCAATTTTTATTATCCCTATCCTTTTTAACCTGTTTTCTCCACATTACATAGAATATAAACATTACAACAGGCAACACAATAAAAACAATGACATTAAATAAATTATTGAATTCTAAAGGGGAATTGTTTTGTGGATTTGGCGAATGCGTTGGCTGCTGACCATATAAAAACGGGGTAAAAAGAAAGATTAAAATATAATTAATTTTATGAGTTGAAGTTCGCATAAATGAAGTTTTTAATGATTAAAAAGTTTAAGATAGTAAATATTTTTTGATGAAACTGTCTCAATTATATTTTTGGCATAAATTTGTACATTAGAATATGCTTTGACGGCAGCGTTATCTTTCAAATACTAAAACACCAACAACCCACAATTTCTTTGTTTATTTTTTACTTTTGCACCGCATTAACAAACACAAAATGACTTATCAATTAATTTGCTCCGATATTGACGGTACGCTTTTGGATAAAAACCGGGAATTATCGGGCTTCACCATCCAAGAAATTCAACGTGTTTCACCCATTCCTTTTGTGTTGATTTCTTCCCGAATGCCAAAAGCGATGTGGCATTTACAAAGCCGGCTGGGAAATGTCGGAACGCCGCTCATCGCCTATAATGGCGGCCTGGTGTTGCACAATAACCTAGTTTTGCATTCCGCATTTATCAACAATGCTGTATTGGAAGCCGTTATTCAATTGTGCGAAAAAACCACGATTCATTTAAGTTTGTATTTTGAAGATGAATGGTTTGTGCCCGCAATGGATTTTTGGGCGAACAGGGAATCCGAAAACACGAAAGTTACACCCATCGTAAAATCGAGCAAATCTGTTTTGTCCCAGTGGAAAAATGAAGGAAAAGGCGCACATAAAATCATGTGTATGGGCGATGAAGCTGAAATTGATATTTTGTATAAAGTGTTAGAAAATTTGTTTTCCAGTGAAATTATGCTCTACCGCTCAAAACCCACTTATATTGAAATTTCGCACAGTTCCGTTTCCAAAAAAACCGCCATTGAAGTATTGTTAAATAGTTGTTATACAAATATTTCAATGGAAAACATCGTTGCTTTTGGCGACAATTATAACGATATTGAAATGCTTAAATCGGTTGGTTTGGGCGTTGCAGTTGCAAATGCCATTGAAGAAGTGCTGCAAATTGCCGATAAAATTACCGATACCAATAAAAACAACGGCGTGGCAAAAACCATTCAAGAACTGTTTTAAAGAAAGAATTAGGGCGTTCCCTTCGGTCGGGCCTTCACTACTCGCTTCCCGAAAAAACGGGAGAGCTCAAACAAACCGTTCAGTCCCTAACGCAAAAAATCACCTTCTGATGAGGCTTACATTTCCTCGTTTTTCACGGTATTCGCCATATTGATCTGTGTACTTCACCAAATACCAATAATCAGATGCAGGAAGCCTTTCGCCGTTGTAAAATCCGTCCCAGCCTTCGCCATTCAAATCAACTTCCGAAACCAGTTTACCAAAACGATCAAAAATATAAATGGCTGCTATTTGAATGTTATTGGTATCGTTTCCAAGCACTTTCCACGTGTCATTTTGTCCGTCGTCATTGGGCGTAAAAAATTTGGGAAATCCCAAAATTGCAATGTCCAATGCAGCAACTCCGCAACTGTTTTTATCGTTCACATACAAAGTGTAAGTCCCGGGCAGCAAGTTTTCAAAAAAAGTATCTTCCTGAAAAGGGCCAAACGGCGCATCCAGTGAATATTCATAATCTCCATTGCCTAAATTGGTATTGTTTACGGTAATGGAATTATTGTCAGAATCATCAATAACGGTGATGTCATTCAAGGTTACAGTTGCAATATCAGATGCCGTAACCGTCACCGTTTTGGGAAAAGATTCACAGTTTAAAATCGAAGTCGCAACAACTGTGTAAATTCCTGCCGATGAAACCTCTGTAGAAGAATCATTGCTAATAATAGCGCCATTGTCATCCGTCCATTGATAGGTGTAATTTCCCTGCGGATTAAAAGTTTCAATTGTTATGGGCGGCAAATTTAAACAAACTATGGCAGTCGGATTTACTTCAAATTGCGGAATTTGCTGCACGGTTAGCATCAAAAAAGGTCCGATACCAAAACAATTTCCGTCGTTTTCATTCTCAATTCGTACATATAAAATTTGTGAATCTTTTGTTTGGTTGGTATAATTTGTTGGCGGAATTTCATTTTGTTCCAACTGTGCATCATTCAAATTTCTAAAAAATTGAACATTCAACGGCTGGCCTGCAGGAAGCAGGTTTAAAAACACAGTTGATGCCTGAGTCAGGTTAAAGGCAAAAAAACCATCGGCATTTGCGTCCTTGTCACAAGCTGCAAGTTCGTAGTTAAAGCCGGAAGGTAATAAGGTTGAAGAAACGCTTAATTTCACCGTTGAAACGCTATAACAGCCAAAAGTATTTTGCACTCTGGCGTAAACAGTATTTGCTGTTGCGTTGTTAAACGGAACCGGATTTATTGGATTTGTACTTGAACTCGTATTGGCATCCGAATTGGTTAAATGATAGGTAACCGTTAAATTTGAATCGTTACCAGTTATAATTGAAGTGACTTCATTTAAGTTAAAAGCGGTAAAACCATCGGCAGTTCCGTCTTCATCACAGTTTTTAAATTCAATAGCTGTTTGGATAATTGGCAAAGGATTTACCGTTGCAATTACGGCAGTTCTTTGTCCGGTTAGGCAACCAATTGCCGATGCCAAAACATAATAAGTTTTTGTTGCAGAAAGTACAGGAGCATAATTTGGGCCCGAAAATATTGGCGTTGTGCTGGTTGGAGCATCGAACCACAAAACAGTTGCGCCCGAGGTTGCTGATGCAGACAAAGGAATTGTACCTGCACCGCATCGCGTTGCTGGTGTTGTTGCGGTAATAGCGGCCACAGAAATTGTTGTGCTTGCAGAAAGATTTAAAACAGGATCTCCTGACGTTCCTCCATATTCAACAATGTAACCTTTCGGCTGGTAATCACCAGATGTTGAGCCTGTGTTGCTTAAATCATTCCAAGAACCCGGATTGCCAACACCTGGTGCGGTGACGTGGGCATAATCTTCATCTCCGGCTTGATTAGGTTCGTTAATATTCCAAAACGCAAAATTTGGTGTTGAGCCATTTATTCCACCATTCCAAAATACGGTGCCATTTTCTGGCCCGGTCACCCATTTCCAAATGCCTTCAGAAGCCGCATCACTTCCGCCAATCCATCCCGCGCCGGCAGCCTGTTCCCCAGAGAGTTTAGCTTCTTCTAAAGAGATAATTGTTGCCAAATAGCCCTTTAGTCCATAATAAGTTCTTGCCTCGGCTGCTGTTTTTGCATTTTGCCAAGTAATTCCTATAAAGGGAACATATTCATAGTAATGGCCTGTTGAAGGCAAATAATTGGCTTCGCCAATGGTTATTGAAAAGGTTCTACTGCCAGATGGCGTGCTTGAACTGCTTTTAAACTTAACATTTTTAACGGCAGCAATCAATTCAGAAACTACAGCATTTCCCGCGCCAGTCCATCTTAATTCAAGTTTTCCTTCTAAAGAAATAAACGGTTGCGCTGTGATATTTGTGTTCGTTCCTGAAAGATCTAATAGGTCTTCGCCCCTAACATAGCCTGTAGAAATTTGAATATAAACTGCTTTAATTTCTACGTCATCAGGATTCTCAATGTTGAAACTGGTAACAATTGGCAATTCGCTTTGTGGACAATATATCTCTGCTCCAGTGTTGACGGCTGTTAATGTTGGCGGTGTTTGCGCCCAACTATAATTTGATGTTAACAATGCCAACAGGAAAAAAAACAGGATGCTATGTTTTTTGAAACACATTCAGGATATGTAAATTTTATTAAAATGCAAAAATAAGCAATTGTTTAAGGAGAAAGCTGGTTTAGTTAATTTTTATGGTGGTTTTCTGCGAATAGTTTTATTAAATAAGAAGATGAAAAAAATATTGGTTCGGGTAGATCGATTTCCCCTTGGTGTTAGTGGGCTGTATCCGGTTCAATATGAATCAACACATCACTTATTTCGGGCAGTTTCTGCAGCAATTCATCTTTTAATCTGTGCGCTATTACATGTCCTTCCAAAACGGTTATGGCGCCGTTAACAATTAAATGAAGATCTATGTGAAATGAGAGTCCGGCTTTTCTCACAAGGCATTTTTCTGTGTCCACGACGCCATCAACACCCATAGAAACTGTTCTTATTTCTGCCACCAAATCATCATACAAATGTTCATCCATGATTTCGCCAAGCGCCGGCCTAAAAATTAAATACGCATTGTAAATAATGAATCCCGAAGCAAATAATGCGGCCCAATCATCGGCTTTTTCATAACCTTCGCCCATAAAAATTGCAATGGAAATTCCAATAAAAGCCATTAACGAGGTGATGGCGTCACTTCTGTGGTGCCAGGCATCTGCTTTTAGGGAAGAGCTTTTTGTTTCATTGCTTTTTTTGGCAACTATTCTGTAAAATAATTCTTTAATAATCACAATTACGGCCAAAACAATTAAGGTGAATTTTTCTGGAGCTTTTTGGGGTGATTGCAGATTCTGGATACTTTCATAAGCGATAATGGTAGCGGATAAAACCAGAAATCCGACCACGGCAAAAGTAATTAAAGGCTCTGCCCTTCCGTGGCCGTAAGGATGGTTTCCATCGGCGGGTTTTGTGGCATATTTAAGTCCGAACAAAACTAAGATGGATGAAAAAACATCGGTTGTAGATTCAATGGCATCAGCGATTAACGCATAAGAATTTCCAAAAATACCGGTAAGTCCTTTGGCAATGGCCAGCAAGGCATTGCCTACAATGCTTAAATAAATGGTGCTGATTGCTTTTTGTTTGTTCGTTTTCATTTTGTTGAGGTATTCTTTTCAACCTATGCGAGCGTTTTTTTATGTTCGTAAAGGTACTCCATTTTATAAAGTATCATTTGAATTCTGAATTTTATTCATTTTTCGATATGAACCGGCCTGTCATCCGGCAGTTTCAATTTGCGTAAAGGATTACAGCGGAAATCTTTTTATTGCAAGGCTTTGCAATAAAAAATTGGAGCGAAAAGCCTGGCCGCTTTTTCAGCGGTACGCCCAAACTTTAAACATTATACTTTTTTTAAAACCACTTTTTCTTTTTGAAATAGAAAATCATGGAAACTGCTATAACCAACATTACACCCAGCATGATAAAGTAGCCATATTTAAAATGAAGCTCGGGCAGGTTGTCGAAATTGGTTCCGTAAACACCTGCAATAAAGGTCAGCGGAATGAAAATTACGGAGAAAACGGTTAAAAATTTAATAATGTCGTTCAGTTTACTGCTGATGGTGGTATGGTAAATCTGAAGCTGATCGGAGAGAATTTCACGATAACTCTCCAATGATTCAATGGCTTGGTTGACATTGTTTTTTAAATCTTCAAAATTTACATAAACTTTACTCTCTAATAATTCCGAATCTAATTTTATCAATTCCATTACTATTTCACGGCATGGTTTAATTGATTTGTTCAAATAAATTATTTCCTTTTTAAAATTGTTTACTTCTTTTAGGGTAGATTCCTTTGCATTGTTCAATAAATGTATTTCCAAAGATTCAATTTTTTCACCAATTTGGCTGATGATGAAATTGTAATTGTCAAAAACGATGTCCATTAAAGCAAATGCCAAATAATCGGTTCGGGAACTCCGAATTCTTCTTTTATTTTTTCGCATTCGATCCCTTATCGGATCAAAAACATCGCCTATTTTTTCCTGAAACAACAGTAAAATATGCTCTTTGATAATTATCACGATGTTTTCTGAAGAAATATAATTTCGTTTTTCATCATATTGCAACATTTTGAAGGAAATATAGAGGCAATTGTCATATTCCTGGATTTTTGGACGTGCGTGGGTATTCATTACATCGGCAAGAATTAAAGGATTCAATTCGAATTGTGTAGCAATCTCGTCCATAATTTTTATGTCATGCAATCCATAAATATTTAGACAGGTGGTTGTTGCAGTTTTGTTAAATTTCACTACTTCATTCACGTCTTTCGCCAAAAATTCATCAAGATTCTCAGAATCGTAATCAATAACTTCCAGTAAAACCTCCTCACTTTTTTTCTCGCCTTTAAAATGGATTTCATAGGGCGACATTCCCAAATGTTCTTTTTTTGTTTTTAAATATCTGGCCATATTGTTAAGATGTTAGTTTTGCAATATTAATTGATTAAAATCTTCTGAAAGCAAAAAAACAGAAATCACTTAAAATTAGTGATTTCTGTTTTCAAATACTTGTTTACTGTAAAATAAATTTTTGAAACGCTGTTATTTTTTATTTAATTCATAAATATCCTTGCGCCTGTCTTTCAAATTTCTGACAGTTCCCAGCTGGTTTAATTCCCTCAAGGAATCAATGTCCACATCAGCAATTAAAATCATTTCAGAATTGGCGGTTGCTTCGGCTTTGATTCCGTTGGTTGGAAAGGCAAAATCACAAGGCGTAAATACCATAGATTGTGCGTATTGTATATCCATATTGTGAACATTCGGCAAATTCCCAACACTTCCGGCAATGGCCACATAGCATTCGTTTTCAATGGCTCGGGCCTGTGCGCAGTTTCTGACTCTGGAATATCCGTTTTGGGTATC
>DATIRG010000387.1:0-7986 GCA_035470005.1 Lutibacter sp.
GATGAGCATGGCAAGGGTATTCATCAAACTGGTTTTATTTAAATCAACTTCAATTAATTGTTGGTCAATTTTGAGCAATTCAGCTTCTAAAACACTGTCTGAATTTGGCAGCAACACACCAAACTTGATGCCTGATTTTACTTCTTTCAGCGTGGTTTCCAGTTGCGTTTTTTTGGCAAGCAATAATTCCCTTTTTTCCTGTAAAAGCAGGATTGAGAAATAAAATTGATTTACCTGTTCTTTCAGATGGTATAAATTTACTTCAACTTGCTTTTGCTCTGTTTTTAGGGACGCCGATTTTTCCGCCAATGAAGCATCAATCAAACCACCATCATAAATTAACTGGTTTACTGAAACGGTAGCCTGATATTGGTCTTTGTTTGGAGGTGTTATTATTGATGTTGGAGAAGTAAATGGCAATGAAATAACATCAGATTGGTAGGTTGCCTGCGCCTGAAAATCCAATTTTGGAAGTTTGCCGGTTTTAATCACTTCTAAATCCAATTCGTTTTGGGTGGACAATAATTTTTTTTGTTTGGCCAGCGGAAAGTTTCCTTCAGCCAAAGTATAGCACTGTTCCAAACTTAGTTTTTCTTGGGAAAAACTGTTTAGGGAGATAAGCATGAGCATTAACAATCCTGCTTTTTTCATCTGTTTAAATTTTTATGGCATTAATAATAAAGTCAGAAACCTCTGTTTTTCGGTTCTCCATTAACTTTTTATAGGCTTCATCATCAAAATTCAGGAATCCTTTTAATAATGGAGCGCCTATAAAAGGGAAAATGTTAAGCGACATAATGTTAATAAATAGTTGTTCGGCTGTTATTGGCCTAATAACGCCTTCTGCAACTTTTTCATTTACTTGTTGCTTGAATTTTGAAATATTGGGAAAATTCTTTTCTGCAATTAAATTTTTAACAAATTCCGGATTCCTGTTGAGTTCCTGAATAATAAAATTTGGCAAGTATGGATGTTTTAGCACAAATGAAATATAATTACTGCTGAAGTTTCTTATTTTTTCAAAAATGGTGGTGTCGGCATTCATAATTTCATTTAACTGAGGCGCTAACATTGAAAAGGCACTTTTAAAAACAGCTTCAAAAAGCAATTCTTTGCTTCGGTAATAATAGTGCAACATGGCTTTATTGATGCCTGCTTCATCAGCAATTTCCTGCATTCTTGCGGCTGCCATTCCTTTCTTTTGAAATATTTCTTTTGCCGCATTTAATATGTTGTTTTCCGGCGTGTTTTGTTCTTCTGTTGTCATGTGCTAACTATTTAGTTTAACCATATGGTTGACAAATGTAAACTCTTTTTTTGAACTAACAAAATAATTGTTATTTTTCATTGTTGCTTTCTCAAACTTAGTTAGCTTCTGTAAAATTTATCTTTTCAATTACATAAATCTGATGAAATTTTTAGAAAACCCAGAAAAAGACTGGATTATTGATAAAGCTGAAATAGAACAACTGTCATTCTTTTGATACCTTGTTTTTAAAAAAGTGAAATTTTAAAAATCAATCAACTGAATAACAATTAGATAAAAAATAAAAAATAATCTTTTTTATTTTTTATTGGACATTAATAATAAAAATATTTGATTTAATCTAATTTTGTTATATAATTGTAGAATAATCAAACAAAACCATTATTATTTAACCAAACTTAACAAATTTAACAAAAAATGAAAAAAATCCTTTTATCCGCTGCAGCAATCCTTTTGCTTTTTTCATGTCAAAACGAAGAAACCGACGCAAGTGGTTTCGAAACCAGTACAAATGTACGTCGTGGTTGTGCCTCACAAGACGTTTTAGCTGAGCAATTAGCAGCTGACCCGTCATTGGCCATTAGAATGAACCAAATTGAAGCTTTTACTAAAGATGCAATATCTAAATCTTCTAATTCTAGTTTTAAATTAGTAAATGGTAAAATTGTAATTCCAGTTGTTGTAAACGTATTGTATAGAACTGCAGCCGAAAACATTTCTGATACTCAAATACAATCTCAAATTGATGTGTTGAACAAAGATTTTACTGCTACAAATTCTGATTACGGTAGTATACCTCCTTTGTTTTCTAGTGTAGCTGCAAACGTTGACATCACTTTTGAATTAGTTGCTATTAATAGAAAAGCAACTACCAAAACATCTTGGGGAACTAGAGATGCAATGAAAAGTTCTAAAAAAGGAGGAATAAACCCTACTTCACCTTCTACAAATCTTAATTTTTGGGTTTGCACAATAGGTGGTGGAATCTTGGGTTATGCGCAATTTCCTGGTGGTTCAGCTGCAACTGACGGAGTTGTTTGTGATTCTAAATATGTTGGAGTTACATCAAATTCAGGCGCATCTTATCCATATAACTTAGGAAGAACAGCCACTCATGAAGTAGGTCACTGGATGAACCTTCGTCATATTTGGGGAGATACTACTTGCGGAAGTGATTTAGTTTCTGACACTCCAACACACAACACAGCTAATTATGGTGTTCCTGCTTATCCTCATTTAAGTACTTGTACTGGAACTCCTGTGGAAATGACAATGAACTATATGGATTATACAGACGATAGAGGAATGTATATGTTTACTAACGGTCAAAAATCAAGAATGTCTGCCATATTTGTTTCTGGTGGAGCAAGATCAGGTTTCGGAATATAAAACTATATTGTTTTACAATATAAAACTCGCTACTTGTTAGCGAGTTTTTTTTTCTTTATCCTCAAAAAAAAATAAGATGGTAAATTCAAAAATAATAGCTGCCGAATATTAAGGGCAATTGGAGTCTTAGTTTTGGCCACAATATCCTTATATTTCTTGTATCTCATCCAATCGATTTTAATCTATCTTGTCGTGGCCTTAATCCTTACGTTAATAGGAAATCCAATTCTTGATTTCTTTAAAAATAGTTTAAAATTCAAGCATACTCTGGCTACAATTGACACGCTTCTAATTTTTATATTATTTATTGCCAGTTTTGTAATGATGTTTATCCCTTTAATATCATCTCAAGGGGAAAATTTATCCCTTTTAAAAACTGCTGAAATTGAAAAAAACATTACTCAATTATTAAATCAAACTGCTGCTTTTAGAATGTTGTTTTCCGGAGTGCTTTGTTTTTCTAATATCATAAGGTAACTAACTAGTTTAACCAAATGGTTGATAAATGTAAAATATTATATTGAATTGACAAAATAATTGTTATTTTTATGAAATATTTTAAGCCAATTAATATGAAAAAAATTTTAAAATACGGCCTTTTACTGCTGGTTTTAGCGCTTGTTTATGTTGTGTACGCCAATTATCCGCGACTGGATATCATCACTGGTTTTTCGGCAAAAAGCGTTTGTTCCTGCACTTTTGAAGCAGGCAGGGACTTGAAATCCATTGAAGAAGGAGATAATGATATCGATATGGTGAATTACGCCAGCAATAAAATTAATTTGGAAGAAAAGTCGGTTACCTCAACGGTTTTCGGCTTAAAAAAAAGAACAGCAGTTTATAAAGATGGCATTGGTTGTGTGTTGATTCCTGAAGGTGAAAACACGAATATAACATTCAAACCAAATAGAAAAATCTCACAAAGCACCTTGCCTTATCCTTATGGAAATTCACCTGAAAAAGACAGTATTTTTAGCAATATTAATTATGACGTTTTGGGTATGTCTGTTGAAAACGCTTTTGATTGTGAGGGTTATGAGCAAAAAAATAGAACCAGGGCAGTGGTTGTGCTTTATAAGGATCAAGTTGTTGCCGAAAAATATGCAAAGGGATTTTCAAGGGAAACAAAACTCTTGGGCTGGTCTATGACCAAAAGCATTACAAGTGCTGTTTTGGGTGTGCTTGAAAAACAAGGAAAAATTTCGCTAACCCAAAATAGTTTATTTCCGGAATGGGAAAAGGACGATCGCTCAAAAATTACCTTGAACAATTTACTGCAAATGAACAGCGGCTTGGAATGGGTTGAAGATTATAACACCATTTCCGATGTTACCAAAATGTTGTTTTTGGAGCCCGACATGACCAAGCCCCAGCTTTATAAATCATTAGTAGGACAACCAAATAAAAGTTGGAATTATTCTTCCGGAACCACAAATTTACTTTCGGGATTCATTAGAAATCAGTTTAAGACGCATCAGGAATATTTGGATTTTTGGTATGCGGAACTCATTGATAAAATTGGCATGAATTCTATGGTCATTGAAACCGATTTGGCCGGAAATTATGTAGGTTCTTCTTATAGTTGGGCAACGGCGCGCGACTGGGCAAAATTCGGATTGCTGTATTTGCACAAAGGAAATTGGAACGGAGAGCAAGTATTGAATGAATCTTGGGTAAAATATGCCGCAACGCCAACTAACGGTTCCAATGGAGAATATGGCGCGCACTTTTGGTTAAACGCAGGCGGAATTTATCCAAATGTGCCAAAAGATTTGTTTTCTTGCAATGGTTATCAGGGACAGCATGTGTTTATCATTCCTTCCAAAGACTTGGTAATCGTGAGATTTGGTTTGGCAGAAAACCCTGAATTTGATGTAAATATTTTTTTAAGTGAAGTATTGGACGCCATTAAATAAAAGAATATAAAAAATCTGCAAAAAGCGACTGCAATGATAAATTTCATTTTTTGCAGTCGCTAAATTATTGTTGGAAAATTATTTTAAGAAATAAATTATTTCATTAAAGTTATGTGACCTACATATCCTTTCTTTTTTATAACATTATTTTCTATTGCAAAACCAATTCGAACCTGGGTTTTTAAAGTGTCTTTTAGCCCTGAAGTCGCTTTTTCAACAATCACAAATACCATTTCATAGTCGCCATCTGGCAATGCCAACAACACATCAACATCTTTATCATTAATTTCCCAAATCTTTTTTTCTGAATCAGTTTTTGATATTTTGCCTTTAGCCTCATCGCCGCTGGCACCTCCGGCCAAATTACCCACACTGGATACTGATGCCGAAATAACGGCTCCACCCGGCAAAGATCCACCTAATAAAGAAGTGCCCTGAGCCAATGCGCCTCCTGCCGAGTGTAAACCTTGATTTACTCTTTCGCCAAAAGCAATGCTTTCATTTGTCGACAATTCTTGAATGCTTTTGTCGGTTGTATTAACTCTATAACCTTCATCAGATGGAAATAAAACCACACAACCACCCTCAACTAAGGTCACGTTAATTTTTCCGGAATTTACTTTTTCGCCAAAAGTTGCCCCTTGAGTCTGTTTTGGAACAGTAACATTCATTGAAATCCTATTTGGCATTCCTCCATTTATATTATTTACACTATTTTGATTGGCCATTGCTTCTGGCATTACTTCTGTATCATTGCCAACATTTTCAACTCCACTCTTTTTCACCCCTTGTTCTTTTATTGCCATTTTTTGGGTTTCCTCTGAAGTATTTTCAGTTTTTTTGCTATTTCCTTTTATGGTACCATTCCAACCTTTTCGTTCGGTTTTATCTGAACTGTTTTCTGTAACATTCCTTCGAATGTCTTTTTTTTCAATTCCTTTGTTTTGTGATACACCTTTAATTTTTGGAACACACTTACCATTTTGCATCACAAATCCATCTGGACAACTTATCGAATTTTTCATAATGGCATCATTCCAACCCAATATTCCGGAAAGTATTGTCCCGTCTCTTGGTACCGTAATAATAATACTGCTGTTTTGAGCTTCAATGGTGAAAATATTTCCTTCTGCAGGCTTTAGCCCCAGAGTTATTTCAGGATTATTTATTGTCAGTTCAACACCTGAACCATCATATCGATAAATGCTTTTTGGATAATTTCTGGCAATGATGCTGTTAATTTCGAATTTTAACTGATCCTGCGGAAAAGAAAGTTCATATTCTCCTGCTTCCAGTTGCATAGAAAAACCACCGTTATCGCCGGTTTGCATGACTTCCGCACTACCACTACCTTGACTTTTAACTACGATACCAATACCGGAAATTGGCTTAACAGATGCAAAACTATTTTGTGTCACTAAAAGAAGAATTACCAGAATTTTTAGAAATGATTTTAGTTGCTTCATAATGGTTTGATTTTTAGTTATTTGTTTTTAGTAGCTTATACAAAAAGATGAAAATTAATTTAATATTACAATATTTATTTTATTAAAGCGCAAAAAATTCATTTATAAATAAAAAGCAGTAAAAAATGAATTTCAAATTTTACTGCCTTTTTGTTAAAGAGAATAAAATAACTATGTTACAGTTTTGACATTGCGACTTCTTTTTTTGGCCATAACAAGGAAGTAACCACTGAAATAACCAGAATGCCAAGAATTGTAAAAAGAGAAATCATCACAGGTATTTTATAAAAATCGACCATAATCATTTTCAATCCGACAAAAACAAGGATTGCAGAGAGTCCGTATTTTATATAATGGAAATACTGCGTAATTCCTGCCAAAGCAAAATATAAGGCCCTTAATCCCAATATGGCGAAAACATTGGAAGTGAAAATAATAAATGGATCGCTTGTAATGGCCATAATGGCCGGAATTGAATCAACAGCGAAAATTAAATCGGTAAATTCAACAAGTAACAAAACCACAAATAATGGCGTCGCAAACGTTTTGGCATTTATTTTAACAAAAAACCGGTCGCCGTGCATCGTATCGGTTACAGGATAAAATCTTTTGAACAATCTTACCAAAGGATTTTTATTGGGATCCATTTTTTCATCTTTTTGAAACAGCATTTTAACGCCGGTAAAGATTAAGAATGCACCAAAAATATAGATAATCCAGTGAAATTTGTTGATAAGCGCCACACCTGCAAAAATGAAAATCGAACGCATAATTAAGGCGCCTATAATCCCCCAAAAAAGTACTTTGTGCTGGTATTTTTTATCGACATTGAAATAGGAAAAAATCATAATAAAGACAAATAAATTATCGATACTTAACGATTTTTCAATGACGTATCCTGTGAGAAATTCAATGGCTTTTACTTCACCCATATACAGATAGATGCCATAATTAAAAAGCAATGCTATTGAAATCCAAACAGCACTCCAAATAAGCGCTTCTTTAATTTTTACTTCATGTGATTTTCGGTGAAACACACCTAAATCCAATGCCAACATAAGTAATACAAAGGCTATAAAGCCTATCCATACGTAAATAGATGCAACCATTATTTAATTTTTGAGTTTAATTTATTTCTTATTTTTTTAATTGATTTGCGCAATTGAATAGTTACAACAGGAAGATTTAATCATGCTGCGTTTCAAAAAGTACCAGAAAAAAATTAAGAAATTTTGGGCGGTTGCCAAATAGAAAAACTGGGTTGGGATAATACGAAGAAAGAATTCAAAGTCTTGCTTTCAATGAGATTGCTATCAAAATTTGGAATCTCGTAGCAGATATTAATCTGATCATCAGCAGAAGCATCAGCAGTCGAAATTAAATTTTCTGAAGAACTATTGTTTTCAGCAGTAATTTCGGTACTAAAAGACATATTAACACCTGAATAAAAAATAGTGAAACTTAAAAGCAAGCCAAGAACGACAGCAAAAGTTACCAATAAATTTTTCGATGATTTAATCATGCTGCACCATTATTTTGATGATCAAATTAATATTTAGATTGTTTATATTGTATCATATGCTAAAGTTCAAATCCCAATTGCACGTTTAATTTTTTGGCAATAATTTTTGTAATTAGGGTTTTTAACTGCGGAACTTTAATTTTTTCCACCACATCATTCGCAAAAGCATAAAGCAATAAAGCCTTGGCTTCTTTTTTTGGAATTCCTCTAGATTGCATATAAAACAAGGCACTTTCATCCAATTGGCCAATTGTACACCCGTGGGAACATTTTACGTCATCGGCAAAAATTTCCAGCTGCGGTTTTGAATTTATCGTTGCGCCGTCATCAATTAAAATAGAATTGTTTTGCTGAAAAGCATTCGTTTTTTGGGCAGCTTGCCGCACAATTACTTTACCGTTGAAAACACCAACAGATTTATCGGCA
>DATIRG010000388.1:0-5542 GCA_035470005.1 Lutibacter sp.
CGCAATTTGATGCGGGCGAATTGGTTTTACTGGGAACCAACAAATATCCGAATGCGCAAGACCACATGAAACACGATTTACAGGCGAATCCCTTTGTTGCCAGAAATCCACAAAAAACCCTGATAATTCCAATAATCCCAACAAGATTGGCAGCAAAATTAGAACAAAAAAGACTGAAAGATGAAGCGTAAAGATTTTTCACAACTAAAAATTGTCAGCCAAACAGTGAAGGAAATCAATTTCGAACACGAAAATTATGTGGCGGGAATTGTGCCTTATTTAAGAGGGCCTTACTCCACCATGTTTGTTCGCCAGCCTTGGACCATTCGTCAGTACGCTGGATTTTCAACTGCTGAAGAAAGCAATGCATTTTACCGCAGAAACTTGGCGGCAGGCCAAAAAGGCTTGTCGGTTGCTTTTGATTTGGCAACGCACCGCGGCTATGATTCGGATCACGAACGTGTGCAAGGCGATGTAGGCAAAGCCGGCGTGGCCATTGATTCGGTGGAAGATATGAAAATGCTTTTCGACCAAATTCCGCTCGACCAAATGTCGGTTTCAATGACTATGAATGGCGCTGTTTTACCCATATTGGCCTTTTATATTGTGGCCGCAAAAGAGCAAGGCGTTGCTGAAAAATTATTGGAAGGCACCATTCAAAATGATATTTTAAAAGAGTTTATGGTCCGCAATACCTACATTTATCCGCCAACACCATCTATGAAAATCATCGCTGACATATTTGATTATGCCAGCAAAAATATGCCGAAATTCAATTCAATATCTATTTCGGGGTATCATATGCAAGAAGCCGGTGCCACACCTGAAATTGAATTGGCCTATACTTTGGCAGACGGACTGGAATACATCAAAACCGGTATTGCAGCAGGAATGGATATCGATACTTTTGCGCCGCGTTTGTCCTTTTTCTGGGCCATTGGCATGGATCATTTCGGTGAAATTGCAAAAATGAGGGCTGCGCGAATGTTGTGGGCGAAAATGGTGAAAGAATTCAACCCAAAAAATCCGAAATCGTTGGTGTTGCGAACCCATTGCCAAACAAGCGGCTGGAGCTTGACAGAACAGGATCCATTTAACAATGTGGCACGAACCGCCATTGAAGCGATGGCAGCGGCATTTGGTGGCACGCAAAGTTTGCATACCAATGCGCTTGATGAAGCCATTGCCTTGCCAACCGATTTTTCGGCCAGAATTGCTCGTAACACCCAAATTCACATACAGGAAGAAACAAAAATTACCAAAACCGTAGATCCTTGGGCCGGTTCCGATTTTGTTGAAAAACGAACAGAAGAAATGGTAAACACCGCCTGGGAATTGTTGCAGGAAGTTGCCGAATTGGGTGGCATGACCAAAGCCATTGAACAAGGGATTCCGAAATTGCGCATTGAAGAAGCCGCCGCAAAAAAACAAGCGAGAATCGACAGCACAAGAGATATTATCGTTGGCGTGAATAAATATATTTTGGAAGAAGAAGATCCGATACAGATTTTGGAAGTTGACAATGATGCCGTAAGAGAATCTCAAATTGCGCGTTTAAATGAATTAAAATCCCGCAGAAACATTGCAGAAGTTATCGAAGCATTGCATAATTTAACGGAATGCGCCGAAACCCAAGAAGGCAATTTATTGGAACTGGCAATCATTGCTGCAGAAAAAAGAGCTACTTTAGGGGAGATTTCCGATGCTTTGGAAAAAGTTTACGGAAGGTATAAAGCAACCATTAAATCCATTTCCGGCGTGTACAGCAAAGAAATTAAAAACGATCCAGATTTTGAAAAAGCCAAAGAATTGGCCAACAAATTCGCTGAATTAGAAGGAAGGCGTCCAAGAATTATGATTGCGAAATTGGGACAGGACGGTCACGACCGCGGCGCAAAAGTAGTTGCTACCGGTTATGCTGATTTGGGTTTTGACGTGGACATTGGCCCCTTATTTCAAACACCAAAAGAAGCGGTAAAACAAGCCGTTGAAAATGATGTGCACGTGTTGGGGATTTCTTCCTTGGCGGCAGGACATAAAACCTTGGTTCCACAAGTTATTGCCGAGCTAAAAGCCTACGGCCGCGAAGACATTATGGTAATTGCCGGTGGCGTAATTCCGGCGCAGGATTATCAATTTTTGTTTGATGCCGGCGTTGTGGGCGTTTTCGGTCCGGGAACAAAAATATCAAAAGCAGCCATTGAAATTTTAAATGTGCTGATTGATAGTGTGGCGGAATAAAAAATTAATTTATTCATATTACTCAATAGAAAAAATAGAAGTATTTATCAGATAGATATTTAAAAAGGAACTAATTTTAAAATAACAACAATGAATAAACTCTCCGCCATAATTTTAATGCTGTTTTTTACAACAATATCATTCGGACAAAATTCAAATGAAACTGATAAATTCCTAATTAAAAATATTGTAATTGAATCTTTTGACGAGATTTGGTCTAAATTGAATTCTAAAAACATTGATAAATACTACACAAAAGACTTTCTGCTTTTGGAAAACGGAGAAGTTTGGAACAATGATACTATTGCAAATTATTTGGACAAGGCCAGCCTTCAAAAACAGATTCCGAAACGAGTGAATACAATTGAAATTATTGAAATTAAAATCGTAAACGGAATGGCTTGGGTTGCATACCATAATGATGCGACATTCTCAATTGAAAATAAAATCATTAGAAAAGCGAATTGGCTAGAAAGCGCAACGGCAATTTTAACAGAAAATGGATGGAAACTGGATATGCTTCACTCAACTCGAACTAAAAATTTTATTATTGAGTAATGGAAAACACCTTCTGTAAAAACGGACAAATTGTTTCGGAACAAAAGGAAAATCGTTTAACTTATTACCACAAAAACGGAATGGTGAAAGCAACGGGAATTTTTGAAAATAACCTGATGCAGGGCGAATGGATTTTTTACCGCGAAACCGGACAATTGTGGCAAATTGGAAATTTCAAAGACAGCTTAAAACACGGCCATTTTATTCGATATGACAGAAACGACAACGTAGAATATGATGAAAACTTTGTGAAGGGTAAAAAAGTGAAAAAGGAAATCAAAAATCATTAAAAAAATATGAAAACTATGAAAACAATCATTAAAACAGTACTTTTTTTGTTGATAGTTACATTTATTGGGTGTGATGACGATAACGAACCGATAACAATTAATGAATCCAACAAATTAATTGGCTATTGGATAAACCCGGTTTACATTGATTTAGACCTGAAATTGGAAAGAGCCAACTCATTGAAAAAAAATGAATATGGAATTGCTTTTTTAGAAGAAAGTACTTGCATTGAAAGAAGCTCTGGTTGGTGTGGAACACCGCCAATAACTTTTTTTGATTTTCAGGGAACCTGGACAAAAAATGACGCAATTATAATTATGACAATTGATAATGGAATAAACGGTTTGGAGGAAATAAAATGGGAAATTAAAACACTTAATGACAACTATTTAATAATCGAAAGGCTGAGATAAAAATTAAGAAAATAAAGTTTTACAAACCATTTATAAAACTATTCCACCCATAAAAAAACGTTAAAAGAAAATGCAAATAACAATTTTAACTGTTGATTTTGGTATTATTGTACTCTAAACTAAAAAAATGAAAAAATTCACCACAATATTCGCACTTTTAACGCTTACCATTTCCGTAATGGCACAAAACGCAAACGAATTAAAAATTGGAGATAAAGTTTCTGAATTTTCAGGAACGGACGATACCGGAGTCAATTGGAAATCGAGCACCGTGAAATCTGATTTTTTGGTGGTCTATTTTTATCCGGCGGCAATGACAGGCGGCTGTACCGCACAAGCCTGCGCTTATAGAGATGACAAGGCAACATTCGATAAATTGGACGCAACCATTGTTGGAATTAGCGGTGACGAAGTGAAAAATTTAAAAGTTTTTAAAGAATCGTCCCAATTAAATTTTCCTTTAATTTCCGACAGTAAAGGTGCTATTTCTAAAACTTTTGGTGTCCCAACAAAAGAAGGCGGCTCCATAACCCGCGAAATAGCAGGTGAAAATTTCTTGTTGGTGAGAGGAATTACTGCATCACGCTGGACTTTCGTCCTTGACAAAAACAGAAAAATAATTTATAAAAATGCTGAAGTGAATGCTGCTGATGACAGCAAAAAAGTAATGGAAGTGATTAAAAATTATAAAAAATAAATAGATATTAAGACGGAAGTCAGCAGCCCGATTCCGATAGCTATCGGGACCGAAGACGAAAACCTTTCATAATCCTTAATTATAATCCCGCAAGTGAGATATCATTTCGCAATTGCGGGATTTCTTTCTAAATCCAATATTCTCCGCAACCAAATCATCAAAATAACGGACAACAAGCCCAGCCCGCCCATTAAAAACCAGTTAGTAGCGAAACCAAAACGTGAAATCACTTCCATACCGGTTTTGGCGCTAAAAATATGTGCACAGGAAAATGCCATGGAATACAAGGCCAAATAGCGGCCTTCACTGCCAAATGGTGCCCGGTTCATCGCAAAATTATTACTAAAAGCAAATGCCAACATTTCGCCCAACGTAATAAAAAGCATGCTCACCACCAAAATTCCGCTCCAGGAAGTGGTGTTTAAAAGCAAATAACTCATCGCCAACAACACCAAACTCCAGGTAATTATTTTCATGCGGTCCAGTAATTTTTTTTCAATATAATGAATCAAAGGCATTTCAAACAAAAAGATTAAAAATCCGTTTACCGACATCAACAAACCAATCTGAACTTCGGTCAATCCATGAACTTCCTTGTAAAACAAAGGCATGGTAGAGAATAATTGCATAAACACGAAGCCCATTAAAAATATAATTAATAAAAATAACCAAAAAGGCTTGTCTTTGTAAACCGAAATTATACGCTGTTCCGTTTCAACAACTTCCATTAATTCATCAACCTGGATCTTTTTTTCTTTTAGCACAATTCTCATCACTAAAACCGCCGCTATACAGGTAATGCCATCAACCCAAAAAAGTCCTGAATAACTTATCGCGGCGATAATAATTCCTCCAAAAAACGGTCCGAAAGAAAAGCCCAAATTAATGGCCAAACGAATCAGTGTTAATGATCGTGTTTGGTTTTCGGGTGTGCTGTAGGCTTTTAAACTAACATAAATAGCCGGCCTAAAAGCGTCGGCAAAAGTCATTGTCAAAAATATCCCAACGGTAAAACCCAAAAATGAATGTACAAATTGCAGTGCAATAAACGAAAATCCAGTCATTAACAAGCTGAAAAACATCACTTTATAAAAACCTATTTTATCTGTAAGTTTACCGCCCAACCAGGAACCCAGCAAAGAACCCAATCCAAAACACGTCATCACCCAGCCTACTTCCGACAAGATTAAGTGAATATCTTTGGTTAGATACAGCGACAAAAATGGAATTACCATTGTCCCTGCTCTATTGATAAAGGTAATCAGCGCCAGCCACCAAACCTCTTTCGAAAGTCCGCTAAACGAATCCCTGTAGCTGTTAAATGTTCTTTTTAACATTTTTT
>DATIRG010000389.1:0-11926 GCA_035470005.1 Lutibacter sp.
ATTTCCATTTTAGGCAATTCTCTTGGCGTTCTTGATAATTGTAAATTAATCTGTTCGCTATGGTTGCTGTAAATATGCGCATCACCAAAAGTATGGATAAAGTCGCCTGGTTTTAAATCGCAAACCTGCGCAACCATCATCGTAAATAAGGCATAGGAAGCAATGTTGAACGGTACGCCTAAAAAAATGTCGGCACTGCGCTGGTACAATTGACAGGATAATTTTCCGTCGGCCACATAAAATTGAAAAAACGCGTGGCAAGGCGGTAAGGCCGCTTTTCCGTTGGCTACGTTTTCAGAAAAAGATAAAGATGTATTAGGCAAAACACTTGGATTCCAGGCTGAAACCAGCATTCTTCTGCTGTCTGGATTTGTTTTTATGGTTTGGATCAATTCGGAAATCTGATCGATGTCTTCGCTGTTCCAGTTCCGCCATTGGTGTCCGTAAACCGGCCCTAAATCGCCTTTTTCATTTGCCCATGCATCCCATATTTTCACGCCGTTTTCATTCAGATATTTTATGTTCGTGTCGCCTTTTAAAAACCACAGCAATTCATAAATAATGGATTTTAAATGCAGTTTTTTTGTGGTCAGCATAGGAAATCCTTCACTTAAATCAAACCGCATCTGATAACCAAACACGCTTTTTGTTCCGGTTCCTGTTCTGTCTTCTTTGAGCGTTCCTTTATCTTGAACGTATTTTATTAAGTCTAGATATTGTTTCATCTGTTTAAATTTTATTTTTTAGCGGTAACAGCTGCTGCCTGCCTGCCGGACAGGCAGGTTCGCTATTAATCATTCCTTCGGGTATCAAAATTTGTTATGCTCGTTTCATTTTCCTGTTTATGCATTAATTTTTATAATTTAATTCTAATAAGCACAGTAATTTACACATAGTTTTTTGGGCGTTACCCTGCGGGTCGGGCTTTTCACTAAATCTTTTTTACTTCGCCGAAAAGGCGAATCAAAAAAGGATATCGTTGCAATCCCTAACGCAAACGCTGATGTAACTAGAACTTCGCTTTTTAATTAACAATATAATATGCTTTTTATTTAAGTCATTAAATCAAAGTTCCCCCTTTGGGGGTTAGGGGGCCGGCTAGAAGTCTAGCCAATAATCATTCCTGCAATTGTTGCTGATAACAATGAAGCGATTGAACCGCCAATAACGGCTTTTAGTCCAAACTCCGACAATGTTTTTCTTTGGCCAGGCGCCAATGAACCAATGCCGCCAATTTGAATGCCGATTGAAGCAAAGTTGGCAAAACCGCACAACATATAAGTTGCCATAATCACCGACTTGTTATAAGTTAGATGGGTTACATTGGCCATGTTTTTTAATTCAGCCAATTGAATATAGCCAACAAACTCGCTTGCGGCCAATTTTACGCCCAACAATTGTCCCATGAGCATCATATCTTCCCTTGCAACACCAATCAACCACATTAAAGGCGCAAAAATAGTCCCTAAAATTGATTCCAAAGAAAATTGTTGGTATGGCGTATAAGCAACAATCCAGTCGTTTAAATAGGTAACAGAACCAACCCATCCCAAAATACCGTTTATCATGGCAATTAAAGCCACAAATACCAATAACATTGCTGCAACATTGGCTGCTAATTTTAAGCCTTCCGTGGTACCATTAGCGATAGCATCTAAAATATTAGAACCAATTTTTTCCTGGGAAACATTTACATCAGTATTAATTTCTTCGGTTTGCGGATACAACATTTTTGAGATTACAATCGCTCCGGGAGCTGCCATAACTGAAGCAGCCAATAAATGTTTGGCAAATTGCAGTCTTAAAACAGGATCATTTCCGCCTAAAAATCCGATGTAGGCAGCCAAAACACCACCGGCAACAGTGGCCATTCCACCAATCATCACCAATAATATTTCTGAGCGGTTCATACGTTCCAAATAGGCTTTGATCATTAAAGGCGCTTCCGTTTGGCCTAAAAAGATATTCCCGGCAACCGACAAACTTTCAGCACCTGAAATTTTCAACAATTTGGTCAATACCAGCGCCATGCCTTTTACAATAATTTGTATAACGCCCAAATAAAACAATAGGGATGTTAATGCTGAAAAGAAGATGATGGTAGGCAAAATTTGAAATACAAATATAAATCCGAAGGATTCAATATTCATTAAACCACCAAATAAAAACTGACTTCCGGCAGCGGTGAAATCTAAAATGTTGGTAAAAATTCCTCCAACAAATTCGAATATTCGCTGAACAAAAGGCACTTTTAAAACACCAATTCCAATAAGCAATTGGGCAGTTAAACCTGCGCCAACTGTTTTCCAGTTAATGGCTTTGCGGTTATTGCTGAGCAAATATGAAATAAGAATTAAAGAGACCATTCCCAAAGCCCCGCGCCACAATGAAGTTGTCGAGAATCCTTGGTTGTCAATAATGGTGTTTTGGATGATTTCTTGCGCGTTTACTGAAAAAATACTGAAGAAGCAAAGGGTAGCTATGCTTATTTTTTTTACCATAAAGTAGATTGTTATGAAGTGCGTTTAGTTATTTCGTCACGAATTTTTGCCGCCAATTCATAATCTTCATTTTGAACAGCTTTATTTAATTTTTCATTCAATTCTTCAAGGGAGTCTTTTGAATAAGAACTTGCTTTTTCCGGCTCCTCAATTAATTTTTCAATGCTTAAGGTTTCTTTTTCATCGGTCAATTCATCTTTTGCTTTTAAATAGATTCCCGCTTTGTCCAAAATATTTTCATAGGTATAAATTGGTGCATTGAATCGCGTTGCCAAAGCAATGGCATCTGAAGTTCGGGTATCAATAATTTCTTCAATTTTGTCTCGTTCACAAATCAGGCTTGAATAAAACACGCCATCAACCAATTTATGAATGATTACTTGTTTAATTGCAATGTGAAATCGGTCGGCGAAAGTTTTAAATAAATCGTGCGTAAGCGGACGGGGAGGTTTTATTTCTTTTTCCAAAGCGATGGCAATGGACTGTGCTTCAAACGCTCCAATGACAATTGGTAACGTTCTGGTGCCGTCAACTTCACTCAAAACCAATGCGTAAGCACCGCTTTGCGTTTGACTGTAAGATATCCCTTTAATATTTAGGCGAACTAAACTCATAAGTTAAAATTAACAAAAAAGACTGTCTAATCAAAGGATTTTATCCCAATAATTAGGCAGCCTAATTTGAGGCACAATTTAATAAAATTATGCGTTATTCGCTTTAAATTCTTTCAACTTTTCAATTAATTTTGGCACTACTTCAAAAGCATCACCAACAATGCCATAATCTGCGGCTTTAAAGAAAGGCGCTTCTGGATCTGTATTGATGACCACTTTAACTTTTGAGGAGTTTACGCCGGCCAAATGCTGGATGGCGCCAGAAATTCCAATGGCAATGTATAAGTTTGAAGAAACTGGCTTCCCGGTTTGTCCAACATGTTCACCATGAGGTCTCCATCCTAAATCTGAAACCGGTTTTGAGCAGGCTGTTGCTGCACCTAAAACATTGGCAAGTTCTTCTATCATTCCCCAATTTTCCGGACCTTTCAATCCTCTTCCTGCAGAAACCACAATATCAGCATCAGCAATGGTAACTTTACCTGAAGTTTGTTCAATGGATGTTGAAACTAAATTGCTGTCAACCAAAACAGGTGAAAATTCCTCGGTTGTTCCCGAAACTTTGTTTTCAACCAATCCGAAGGCGTTTTTAGCAAGTGCAATCACTTTTACATCGGTTAATATTTGTGTGTTGTTAAATGCTTTGTTGGAAAACGTTTTTCTTTTCACGGTGAAAGGTGAAGTTTCGCTTGGCAACGCAATCACATTACTTGCAAAACCGGCATTCAAATTTGCGGCAGCCATGGGCGCAAAATACAATCCGTTTGCATTTGAATCGATGATGACAACTTGTGAACTTTCTTTTTCTGCTGCTTGTTTCACAATATTGGCAACCAATTTTGCATTAAAAATTTTCAACGCAACATTAGTGACAGTTAATATTTTTTCGGCACCATAGTTAAAAAGTATCGACGGATCACTTGAATTCATCGTCAATACAACCAATTTGGTTCCCAATTGCTCGGCAACTTTTTTCCCGTAGGAAGTCACTTCCAAAGCCGTTTTTTTAAATTTTCCTTCCGATGATTCGGCAAAAACCAATACTGACATATTATTTTTATTTTTTGGATTTTTAGCTTTAAAACTAAAATAAATTTATATTTTTAATTCTTGTTGAACAGTTAAAAAATGGTTTTTAAATAACCTTTGCTTCGTTATGCAATAAACCAATAAGTTCATCCAAATTGTCTGCAGACACTAATTTACAGGCCGATTTTGCTGGCTGTTTTTCAAAAGAAACAATGGACGTTGTTGCATTTCCGTTGGATGGTTCAACTATGGTCAATGGTTTTTGACGCGCCATCATTATGCCGCGCATATTTGGAATTCGCAAATCCTTTTCTTCAACAAGGCCTTTTTGTCCGGCAATAATTAAAGGAAGTTTTGCCTCCAGCATTTCTTTTCCGCCGTCAATTTCTCTGGAAATAGTGGCTTTATCGCCATCAATTTCTAACCCGATACAGGCATTTACAAAGTTAAAGTCTAACAAAGTGGCAAGCATGGCAGGCACCATTCCGCCGTTATAATCTATGGATTCTTTTCCTGCAAGCACCAAATCGTAGCTGCCGTTTTTTACCACTTCGGCCAATTCTTTTGCAACGGTAAAACCATCTAAAGCTTCTGCATTTACCCTAATGGCATCGTCGGCGCCAATGGCCAAAGCTTTGCGCAAAGTAGGTTCTGTAGTTGCGTTTCCAACTGTGGCAACGGTTACGGTGGCTCCTTGTTTTTCTTTAAACCACATGGCTCTTGTCAAGGCAAATTCATCATAAGGATTTATGACAAATTGCACGCCGCTGCTGTCAAATTTTGAATCATTTTCTGCAAAATTTATCTTTGATGTGGTGTCGGGAACGTGACTGATACAAACTAATATTTTCATGAAATCTGGGTGTTTGATATTTGGTATAAAATTACACGTCTTTTTATTTAATATGCTACGAATATAATATTTTTTTTAAATATATTATGCACGCATAGTAATATTTTTATTAAAACATTATTTTTTTGATAGAACTGTTATAATTGTTTAATTTTGCAAATCCTTAAAAACAGATTAAAATGAAGACTATACAATTTAGAGAAGCCATTTGTGAAGCAATGAGTGAAGAAATGCGCAGGGATGAAACTATTTACTTAATAGGAGAAGAAGTTGCGGAATATAATGGTGCCTATAAAGCTTCAAAAGGAATGTTGGATGAGTTTGGTGCAAAACGTGTAATTGATTCTCCAATTGCCGAGTTGGGTTTTACCGGGATTGCCATTGGATCTGCCATGAACGGAAACAGACCGATTGTGGAATATATGACCTTTAACTTTGCCTTGGTGGGCATTGACCAAATTATAAATAATGCCGCAAAAATCAGACAAATGTCAGGCGGACAAATAAATTGCCCTATTGTTTTTCGCGGTCCGACAGGATCTGCCGGTCAATTGGGAGCCACGCATTCACAGGCATTCGAAAACTGGTTTGCAAACACGCCAGGTTTAAAAGTGGTGGTGCCATCAAATCCATATGATGCAAAAGGTTTATTAAAAGCCGCAATTAGAGATGATGACCCGGTTATTTTTATGGAATCGGAACAAATGTATGGTGACAAAGGTGAAGTGCCGGATGGAGAATATATTGTGCCAATTGGCGTTGCTGCCATCAAAAGAGAAGGAACCGATGTAACAATTGTGTCTTTCGGAAAAATAATTAAAGAAGCTTATATCGCTGCAGATATTTTAGAAAAAGAAGGAATTTCGGTTGAAATTATAGATTTGCGCACCATCAGACCAATGGACAGCGAAGCCATTTTTAAATCGGTAAGAAAAACAAACCGATTGGTTATTTTGGAAGAAGCCTGGCCTTTTGGCAGTGTTTCCTCTGAAATTACTTTTCAGGTTCAGGAAAATGTTTTTGATTATTTGGACGCTCCCATCAAAAGAATTACGACTGCTGATACACCTGCACCATATTCTCCGGTTTTGCTGGAAGAATGGTTACCAAATGCAAATGATGTTGTAAAGGCGGTGAAAGAAGTATTGTATAAAAAATAAGGGCATAATATTTGCGCTGCAACTACCTTTCAAAATTATCTTGAAAGGTTTTTTTATGATGACCAAAAAATATATTTTATTAAGTTTTCTCTTTACTCTTGTTTTTTTCTCAGGGTTTTCTCAGGTGAAAATAAGCGGTGTTGTGAAGGACGAAAACAACCAGTCGATTCCTTTTGCCAATATTCTTTTTGTGGGTTCATCCACAGGAACAGTTTCCGATGAAAATGGTAAATTTTATTTGGAATCTGCCAAAACCTACACCCAAATTGAAGTTTCTTTTTTAGGTTACGAAACCAAAAAATTACCAATAAAAAACAGAGATTACAATTTAAGCATTGTCCTAAAAGAATCTGCTGCGCGACTAGAGGAAGTTTTTATTTACAGCGGAAAGGTTAAGAAAAAAGGAAATCCGGCCATCGCCATTTTGGAAAAAATTTGGGCCAAAAAGCGCGAAAACGGCATCTATTTATTCGACCAATATCAATATAACAAGTACGAGAAACTTGAATTTGATATGAATAATATTGATAGTTCTATGATAAAAAGCAAGCTTTTTAAAGGTATGGAGTTTATTTTTGAAGGTATTGACACTTCAAATATCACAGGAAAATCCTTCTTGCCTATTTTTATCAACGAATCCGTTTACAAATCTTTTGGAAAAAATAAGGACGGAAAAAAACTTCGGGAAGATTTGGTGGCCAACAAAAATTCCGGATTCGAAAACAATCAAAATGTCATTGCATTTATCAAAGATTTATATGTGGATTACAATGTTTACGATAGCTACATTAAGATTTTCGACAAAAGTTTTGTAAGTCCAATTTCCAAAGCCGCAGGCGTTTCAACGTATAATTATATTTTAGCCGACAGTGCTTTTATCGACAATAAATGGTGTTTTAATATTTTATACTATCCGAGAAGAAAAGGAGAACTGACTTTTAAGGGTAACTTTTGGGTGAATGACACCACATTTGCCATCAAAAAAATTAATATGCAGGCCAACAAGAGCGCCAATATTAACTGGGTAAAAGATATTTATATTGAACAGGAATTTGATGTGTTGAATGATTCGGTGTTTTTGCTGAAAAGGGATTATATGATGTCTGATTTTAGTTTGAACAAAAAAGACAAAGCCAAAGGTTTGTATGGAAAAAGAACCACCATGTTCAAGGATTATGTCTTTAATGAAAAAAAATCGGATGCTTTTTATAATGAAGAAATAAATGTCTACGATAAAAATATTTACACAAAAGCCGATGATTATTGGAGTGAAAATCGGCTGGAAAAATTAAATGAAAATGAACAGGGCATCTATAAATTGTTGGATACTTTGGCCACCGTTCCTAAATTTAAACGCATTTATAATTTGGTTTCCATTTTGGGTTCCGGATATATTGAGATGAATAAATTTGATTTTGGCGATGTGTTTTCAACCTTTGGAAAAAATGATGTTGAAGGCTGGCGTTTGCGTGCCGGCGGAAGAACTTTTTTGGGCGGAAATGAGCCTTGGCGATTGCAGGGATATACCGCTTACGGATTTAAAGATGATAAATTTAAATATGGTTTTTCAGGAAAATGGATGTTGAATCCCAAAAGCAGATTCACTGTAGGACTTGGAAACCGGCGCGATGTGGAACAAATAGGCGTAAGCTTAACCACCACCAACGATGTGATGGGCAGAAGTTTTGCCTCATCTTCCTTGTTTTCTTCGGGCGACAACAGCAAACTGACTTCCATCAATTTGTCTAATTTTTTCTTGTCAATAGAACCACGAAATAATTTAAATTTCAAAGTTGGCGCATCATACAGAACCTTGGAATCGGCTTCACCGGAAACTTTTAATCTTGACTATTGGGTTGATAAAGAAAACAATATCAAAAAAGCGGACGTGTCGCAATCCGAAATTGATTTTACGGTCACTTACACGCCAAACAGAAAAACAATTGGTTACGGCGTTGAACGCAATGAAGTTACCGATGTTTATTCCACCTTGTTTTTGAACTATTCAAAAGGGATTAAAGGCTTGTTTAACAGTGATTTTGATTACCATAAAGTCCAGTTTTATTACCGTCAGCCAGTGTTAATTGGTGGTTTGGGAAGAATGTTCACCACTTTTGAAGTGGGCAAAACATTTGGGGAAGTTCCGCTTGGTTTGCTTAATGTTGTTCCGGGGAACCAATCTTATTTCACCATTGAAAACACATATTCTTTGTTGGATTATTATGAATTTGTGACAGACACGTATGCTTCACTTCACGTAGAACACAATTTTAACGGAAAATTCTTTTCAAGAATTCCATTGTTCAGAAAACTTAACCTGAGAGAAATTGTGGGCGCAAAAGCGGTTTGGGGTGAAATTTCCGACAAAAATATTGCGTTGAGCGCTTCAAACATAAATAATGATGGCAAGATATATGTAGCACCTTCAAAAGTATATTATGAGTACAGCGTTGGTGTTGGCAATATATTTAAGGTTTTCCGAATTGATTTTAGCTGGAGAGGAAGCTATAGAGACGTGCCAAACGCCAACAATTTCGCCATAAAAGGCGCCTTCGGATTTCATTTCTAAAATTTACCGAAATTAAGCGTTTGTTGGGCGATGATTTTCGTATTTTTGAAAAAAATTTAACTGTTTAACTAAAAGAAAATGAGCAATAAAACCGATAAAACTTTTGATGTATTAATTGAGATTCCAAAAGGAAGCAGAAACAAGTATGAATATGATTTTGTGTTGCATAAAATTAGGTTCGACAGAATGTTGTTTTCCTCTATGATGTATCCTGGAGATTACGGATTTATTCCTGAAACATTGGCTTTGGACAAAGATCCGCTGGATGTTTTGGTTTTGGGTGGTGAACCAACATTCCCAATGTGCGTGATGGAAGTGAAACCAATTGGCGTTTTTCATATGACCGATGAAAAAGGACCGGATGAAAAAATTATTTGTGTGCCAATTTCCGATCCTATCTGGAATGAGCTAAATGATATTTCCGATATGAATCCCCATCAGGTAAAAGAAATTGAACATTTCTTTCAGGTTTACAAAGATTTGGAAAAAAAGAAAGTTGATGTAGGCGGTTGGGGCGATGTTAAAGAGGCTTATGAAATTGTTGCCAAATGTATTGAACGCTATAATTTGAGCGAACATAAGAAAAAAAGGACTTTTACCATTTAATTGATAAAATAAAGACCTAAAATCCAAGCCATCTTTAAAAATTAGAGATGGCTTTTTTTATATGTCTTATTTTACTTATTTTAGCGCCCAATAAAAAAATTAACTTAATTATAACTAACATTTAAAAAAATGGAATTAATAGTAGATTATTTACCTCTGTTTGGTATTGTAGCGCTTGTATTTGTTTTTTTCAAAAATTCTTGGGTTACCAAACAAGATGGAGGAAATGAAAAAATGGCAAGAATTGCAAAAAATATTGCCGATGGCGCCATGTCATTTTTGAAAGCTGAATATAAAATACTTTCAATTTTCGTAGTGGCTGTTGCAATTTTGCTTTATTTCAAAGGAACCTATGAAGAAGGTTCAAACGGAATGGTAGCCGTTTCCTTTATAGTTGGTGCTGTTTGTTCGGCATTGGCAGGTTTTATTGGAATGAAAGTTGCCACCAAAGCGAACGTAAGAACTACACAAGCTGCAAGAACTTCATTAGGAAAAGCGTTAGAAGTCGCTTTTGCAGGTGGAGCAGTAATGGGATTGGGAGTTGTTGGTCTTGGTGTTTTAGGATTAAGTTCATTATTTATGTTATATAGCGGACAAGGATGGGTTATTTCTGAAGTACTGAATGTGCTTTCAGGATTCTCATTGGGTGCGTCATCAATTGCATTATTTGCGCGTGTTGGTGGTGGTATTTATACCAAAGCAGCCGATGTTGGAGCCGACCTTGTTGGGAAAGTGGAAGCAGGAATTCCTGAAGATCATCCTTTAAATCCGGCAACCATTGCAGATAACGTTGGAGACAATGTTGGAGACGTTGCAGGGATGGGCGCCGATTTATTTGAATCGTATGTAGGCTCTATTATTGGAACAATGGTATTGGGCGCTGCATTTGTGACTATACCGGCTTTTCAAACTTCATTTGATGGTTTGGGCGCAATTTATTTACCGTTGGTTTTAGCCGCAGTAGGTATTGTGATGTCAATTATAGGAACATTTTTTGTAAAAGTAAAAGACGGCGGCGATCCGCAAGCTGCTTTAAATATTGGTGAATTTGGTTCAGCAGGCTTAATGGTTGTTGCTTCTTATTTTATCATCAACCAAATGCTTCCTGAAACTTGGATGTTTAAAGGGGTTGAATACTCTTCATTGGGTGTTTTTTGGGCTACAATCGCTGGCTTGGTAGCCGGTTTGTTGGTAGGACAAGTTACAGAATATTACACTGCAACAGGTAAAAAACCTGTAATGTCTATTGTTAGACAATCAGAAACTGGTGCAGCAACAAATATTATTGCAGGTTTGGGTGTTGGGATGATGTCAACCGCCATTCCAATTATTTTAATTGCAGCAGCTATTTTGGTTTCGCATCATTTTGCAGGTTTATACGGTATTGCAATTGCAGCCGTTGGAATGTTGGCAAATACAGGAATTCAGTTGGCTGTGGATGCTTACGGTCCAATTTCTGACAATGCCGGCGGTATTGCTGAAATGGCTGAATTGCCAAAAGAAGTGCGTGAGCGTACAGATAAATTAGATGCCGTTGGAAACACCACTGCAGCTATTGGAAAAGGATTTGCCATCGCTTCTGCCGCTTTAACGGCTTTGGCTTTGTTTGCCGCTTTTATGCAAACCGCAAATTTAACTTCTATTGACGTTTCTCAGCCTAAAATTATGGCTGGACTTTTAGTGGGTGGTATGTTGCCATTCGTTTTTTCAGCCTTGTCAATGAATGCAGTTGGACGTGCTGCCATGGCAATGATTGAAGAAGTTCGTCGTCAGTTTAGAGACATTCCTCAGCTTAAAGCAGCTTTGGAAGTGATGCGTAAATATGATTCAGATATGTCTAAAGCATCTGTGGAAGACAGAAAAATATTTGATGAAGCCGATGGTGTTGCAGATTATTCAAAATGTGTTGAAATATCAACAAAAGCATCATTAAGAGAAATGGTATTGCCTGGATTAATGGCGATTACTGTACCAGTTTTAGTGGGATATATTGGTGGCGCCCAAATGTTGGGTGGTTTATTGGCCGGTGTTACAACGACAGGAGTTTTAATGGCTATTTTCCAATCAAATGCCGGTGGCGCTTGGGACAATGCCAAAAAAACAATTGAAGAAAAAGGATTAAAAGGAACTGATACGCACAAAGCTGCGGTTGTTGGCGATACTGTTGGAGATCCTTTCAAAGATACATCAGGACCATCGTTGAACATTTTATTGAAATTAATGTCGGTTGTGGCTTTGGTAATTGCGCCAAGTATTGCATTAAGCGACGCTGATATTACTGAATACAATCAAGAAAACGGCATTGAAATGGTTTCTCATGAAATTTCCAAAGAAGTGCAGGTAATTATGAGCACTAATGAAGATGGATCTATAAAAGCGGTTGTTACAACTACAACAAGTGAAGATGGAACTGCCACAACGGATGAAAAAGTTTTTGAAGGAACTGAAGAAGAAGTGAAAGCTGAAATTCAGAATCTTAAAGATGTTAAAGTTGAGGTGATTACACCAACATCAGAAGAGTAATTATTAAAATTACTTATAAATAAAAATAGACCGCCAATTGAAATTGTCGGGCTATTTTTATGATGAATTTC
>DATIRG010000390.1:0-2007 GCA_035470005.1 Lutibacter sp.
AACAATGTTTTTGGAAGACACAAGCGGACTTACACCTGCAATATTATGCGCCAATAAATCACTTAAATTTAAGTTTTCTTTATCGGCTTCGATGCTTCCTATTTGAACTCTGGACCATTCCAGTAAATCATGGAGCAAGGCCAAGGTGAAATTGGCAGACTTGTTTATAATGGTTGCAAATGATTTGATTTTTTCGGGCGGCAAATCCTCTGAGCCCTCTTTCAACAACTCTGAAAAGCCAATTATTCCGGCAATAGGATTAATTAAATCGTGTGATATTATAGAGAAAAACTTATTTTTAGTTTCATTCTGAACCTTTAATTCATCTGTCAATTTTTCCAGTTCCATTAGAATTCGTTTTCGTTCCGAAATATCTTCTGAAGTACCTACAATTCCAATAACTTTATTGTTTTCATCAAAAAATGGAATTTTATTAGACACATAACACCTTTTTTCACCATTTTTAATATGAGATTCCTGATAATTTAATTTTGGTTTGCCGCTTAACATAATAGCTTCTTCATCGGTCCTGTACATTTCTGCATCATTTTTATCATAAAAATCAACATCAGATTTGCCAATAACCTCACTTTCACTTTCCAATCCCATTTCTTTTAAAGAAACAGCATTGACACCTAAAAATTTGGAAGACGTATCTTTCCAAAAAACATTGATGGGAATATTGTCCAGCACATTTCTTAAAATCTCTTTTGAAATCATGGTTTCATGATTTATTTTTTTACGCTGAAAGGCCAAACTAATGTGCGAAGACACAAACTCCAACACATCAATATCACTTTCCGTAAAGGCATCTTCATTGTCGTAACTTTGAACCACAATTGCGCCGATAGCTTCCTCATCAACTCTTAAAGGAACGCCTAGCCATACTTTTGCTGAAGGTCCGATTTGCTTAATTATATTCTCTTGCAATAGCATTTCAATTCCATCTGAATGAAGAAATATGGGCTTATTGGTGTTTATTAAATGGGCAGTCATTGATTTTTCAGCAGGAAATTCTTCTTCAGATTCTTCTCCGGAAATAAAAGGAATATTGATGGTCTGTTTTTCCTTGTTGATAAACGCAATATAAAAATTACTGGTATCAATAATACGCCCCAATTCCAATTGAATATACTGAACAAATTCTTTTATGCTGGAAGAAGCATAGCCTTTTTTTGAAATTTTAAGCAATGCATCAATAACATCATCGTGTTTCTTTTTCTCGGTAACGTTCCTTAAAATTCCGTCATAAAATATAACCTTGCCATCATCATCAAACACATTTCTGCCGTGATCTTCCACCCAAATTTCAGAACCGTCCTTTTTACGCAAGCGATACGATTCACTTTTTTTAAAAGTAGAATGTGATACGTTCATTTGCAAATCCCTATCGGAAATATCAAAATAAAGTTGCGTTTTAATGTCGATATTCAACAATTCTTCCGCAGAGGCATAACCCAGCATCGTAACCAACGAAGCATTTACCTCAATAAATTTTCCGTCTTCAGTACTTTTGTAAATTCCGTCTATGGAGTTGTTGAATAAGTCGTGATATTTTTCCTCAACTTTTTTAAGTTCTTCGATAAGTAATTCTTGCTCGTTAAATCGTTTTAATAACGCATTTTCATTTTCGAACAGGATATTTATTTTATTTTCGCCTTGCACAGCATTTGTTTCCATTTTTTTTGAATATTAAGTATTTCATAGCTATAATCGTACCAAATATACGAATATTCATACCAATAACAGATTTATTTATCACATTTTTAGCATAAATTCAGATTTTAATATGTTAATTTTATGTTAAAAAGTAGTACTATGTTTTGCATAATACTATTTAAAATTCATACATTTGTATAAGAAATTATAAAACATTTAATTATGGTCACTCAAAATGATAAAACTTACAGTTCAATTACCCACTTAAGCAGTTTTGCAGGATGGATTTTTCCATTTGGAAATGTCATTGTGCCTTTTGTATTATGGTCGGCAAAAAAAAGCGAAAGC
>DATIRG010000391.1:0-3285 GCA_035470005.1 Lutibacter sp.
AAATGGCTTATTAACTTTCTTGTTAATAATTGGTATTTCGGCCAATGCCGAAGCTCAAAAAAAGAAAAAAAGCAAAGAGAAAGATGCTCCTGCGGCTACAGCTCCAAAACCAAAAAAAATTGCCATTGAACCTTATAGCAAGGTTGTTACAGCTGATGCGGTAACAGACGATGGCTTATTTAAAGTCCATTTTGTTGAAGAAGCTTACCTTTTTGAAATTCCTGATTCATTGCTTGGAAGAGAACTTTTAATGGTGACCCGAATTTCAAAAAATACCTCTAATGATCAAAGTTTTGGCGGACAAAAAACAAATACTCAGGTGTTGCGATGGGAGAAAAAAGACAAACAAATTTTATTGCGTGTAGTTTCTCACAATATTGTTGCCAACCAGGAACTCCCTGTTTATGAAGCTGTGGTGAACTCAAATTTCGAACCTGTTTTATATGCATTCCCAATTAAAGCATTCAACAATGATAAAACTTCAACAGTAATTGATGTTACAGAGCTTTTTACTACGGATGTAAAACCTTTGGGTTTGCCTGAATATATTAGAAAACAATATAAAATCACAAAACTTGAGCCTAAAAATTCATTTGTTGAAAGCGTAAAAAGCTATCCGCAAAATATTGAAATGCGCCACGTAAAAACTTACTCTGCCAGTGAACCTCCATCAAACTCGAGCACAGGAATGGTTTCAGTAGAAATGAGCAATTCAATGATTTTATTGCCAAAAGTTCCTATGAAAAGAAGAATTTTTGATGAACGCGTTGGTTGGTTTACCAGCAGTCAAATAGATTACGGTTCCGAAGCACAAAAAAGCAAAGAAGTTACCTATTTAGACAGATGGCGTTTGGAAGTAAAAGATGAAGATATTGAAAAATTTAAACGGGGTGAATTGGTTGAGCCAAAAAAACAAATAGTTTATTATGTTGACAGAGCAACCCCTTTAAAATGGGTAAAATACATAAAACAAGGAATTGAAGATTGGCAAGTTGCCTTTGAAGCGGCCGGATTTAAAAATGCAATCATTGCAAAAGATCCGCCTACAAAAGAAGAAGACCCTGAATGGAGTCCGGAAGATGTTCGTTATTCCGTAGTTCGCTATTTGGCCTCTCCAATTCCAAATGCCAATGGCCCGCATGTGAGCGACCCTCGCTCCGGTGAAATTTTAGAATCTGACATCAACTGGTACCACAACGTGATGAGTTTGCTGCAAGGATGGTTTTTTGTGCAAACCGCCGCCATAAATCCTGATGCGCAAACAGCCGCCTTTAAGGATGACGTAATGGGCGAATTGATTAAGTTCGTTTCTTCTCACGAGGTTGGGCACACTTTGGGATTTCCGCATAATATGGGAAGCAGTTCCACCTATCCTGTAGATTCGCTTCGATCAGCAACATTTACCAAAAAATATGGAACAGCACCTTCCATTATGGATTATGCCCGTTTTAACTATATCGCACAACCTGGTGATGAAGGCGTTGCGTTGATGCCAAACATTGGCGTTTACGACAAATACGCTGCAAATTGGGGATATCGTCCGATTTTAGATGCAAAAACTCCAGAAGATGAAAAGGAAATATTGGACAGCTGGATTTTAAAGCATTCAGGGGATCCATTATATCGATTTGGACAACAACAAGCCGGCGAGGTAGTTGACCCTAGTTCCCAAACTGAAGATTTGGGCGATAACGCCATTAAAGCAAGTGCTTATGGTATTGCAAACTTAAAAATTATTGTTCCAAATCTTATAAAATGGACTTCTGAAAAAGGAAAAAATTATGATGATTTGGAAACAATGTATGGCCACGTGCTTGCACAATATAACAGATATATGGGCCATGTTTCTTCAAATTTGGGAGGTGTAATCGAAACTTATAAAACTTCTGATCAAGCAGGACCTGTATACAAACACGTTGATAAAACACATCAAAAAGAATGTTTAAAATTTGTAAATAAAGAATTGTTTGAAACCCCAACTTGGTTAATTGACAAAGAAATTATTGGAAGAACTGAATATTCTGGGGTAACAGAAAGAGTTAGAGCCACACAAGTAAGAACTTTAAACAATATTTTGGACCTTGGAAGAATGATGAGAATGATTGAGAATGAAACCTTAAATGGCACCAATTCCTATACTTTGATTTCGATGATAAATGATTTACAAAGCGGTATTTGGTCTGAATTAAACACTGGTAAAAATATTGACACGTACAGAAGAAATTTACAAAGAGCGTATGTTGACAGACTTGGTTTTTTAATGACAGCAAAAGACGTTAAACCAAGCGAGAGAAAATCAAGTTATGTTAAAATGACTTCAGTGACCGTAAATCAATCTGATATTGTTGCCGTGGTTCGCGGAGAATTAAACCGTGTGAAAGCTGCCGCACAAAGAGCTTCACTAGCCACAACAAATACCAACACTAAATATCATTTACAAGATATTGCCAAACGTGTTGATGGATTTTTAGATCCGAAATCTTAATAAAGAATATAACATTCACAAAATAAAAGAGCCTTCGATTGAAGGCTCTTTTTTACTCAATAACTATTTTATTTGTTACAATCCTAAAACTTCAATACCCTGCTCAAAAATAACATCAACAGGAATATTGGCTTTGCTTAGCTTATCCAAATCACGTTGTAAATCAGCAGAAATTATTCCTTTTTGTTCAACCAACTTTACAACGCCATCATAATCACCATTTCCTTGCAAGGTTAAAATTAAGTAAGATAACTGTCGAATTGCCTCTTCCATTTTATCGTAATTTACTTTATAGGTTCCATTTTCGTTTTTTGTGAAAGCACCTTTTTCCTTAAAAAAATTAAACCGAATCATATTGGCTTTTCCATGAGCGCTTGAAGCACCAAAACGTACTGAACGGAAAATACCTGCCATAAAAGTGGTCATGTAATCTTTTATGTCGCCGTCCAATTCTCCTTTTTTATGCAATTGCTGCACCATATACAATCCCAAAATATCAGCTTTTCCTTCTTCCAAAGCCGAAGCTTGTTCTTTTAATGCATTTCTAACGGAGCCTTTATTGTTGATGGTATTTTTAATTCCCAATCCGTGCGCCACTTCATGAAACATAGTATTGGCAAAAAAAGCATCAAATGTGATGTATTTTTGTTGGCTTGAATCGATTAAAACTTCAGAAATCGGTTTTAAAATGATATCAAATTTGGCTCACATAGCATTTTTTAACTGCAATCTTCTTGTGCCTTTTTGCAATTGAACAGTCTCATCATTAGGCAAATTAATGGCTATGGTTTTACTGCCCG
>DATIRG010000392.1:0-9687 GCA_035470005.1 Lutibacter sp.
TGGCAACAGGGGTTTATATGGTTCAAATAAATACGATAAACGGCACATTTAATAAAAGAATCATTATTGAATAGACAAATGAATTTGGTTTTTCGCTAAACCGGATTGCTTAGCGTACCCAAGCGTAGTTTTGATTAAAAATAAAAAATGGGGATTTTAATGATAAATCACACTAAAAGAAATGCGAAGAAAAATTTTTACATATTGTTTTTGTGTGCTTATGTTGTTGGCAAGTGTCTCTGTTTTTGCGAAGAAAAAGGATCCGCCAGCACCCCCAAACAATAAAAATAATGATGTGCCACCTCCTGGTTTGCCAATAGACGGCGGTCTTTCTTACCTGCTCCTAATTGGTGCGGCTTATGGGGTTCATGCGATTAGGAAAAGAGTTAAGGATTAAGGGATTTACAACTTATTAGGAATTACGATTTATGATTTTTGATTTACGATTAGAGTGGTAATTTTGTGTCCTTTCTGCGTACTTATTAAGCTATTGTCTTATTTATAAAACTTCCGTCTTTGAGCATTCTGTCTTCGGTCATCGCTCAACTTATAATTCCCCCTTCGGGGGTTAGGGGGCCTTTCAGCCTTCCGACTTCGGTCTCCAAGTATACAGCCACTCTTGATCAGCTGTATCCTTACTTTCATCAATTCAGACAAACCCGTTTTTTTCATAGAAATGTTTTAGCCATTCCTCTTCAATGGTAAGCCAATATTTTTGGGAAGGATTTTTATTTTTCAATAAAGTAAGCCATTGGGATGCCAAATTCCGATTTCTTTTTTCCAGCGGAACCCAGATAAAACCAATGTACAAATAGCCATCTTTAAAAAGGTGTTGAAGCGACCTTTCAAAGTCGCTCATATCGGGTAAGCTTTTTGAAAAAACGAGTCCGCCGGCAACCGTTTTCTCATTTTCTTTCAACACATAAATTTTTGCGGAATCCTTGTAGTCTTCCCAATAAGGAACGATATAAGGTTTCCAGTCATCAGGCAACATGTTAAAAAATTGCTCGGGACTTTCGGTTGCGTTGCTAAATTGGATGTCCATATATTAAAAAATTTGTAAATGGTCAGTCTTTTAAGGATATATGAGTAATCAACTTACAGCCTATTTTAACCGCAAGGTTCGCAAAGTATTAGGCAAAGCTCGCAATTTCTTTAATATTGCTGTTAGTACATTGCGTTCTTTGCGTATTTTTTTTGCGCCCTTTGCGGTTAGTTTAATCTATATAACACTAACTTTCAATGGTTCTGTTTGGTTCCATAAATCCATAAATTTGTGCTTATAGAAGTAGATTGTTAATTTTTACAACTTTAGGCACATCAAACTCAAGGCACTTTTTATAACAATCCCCAAGACATCAATCTGTCCGAATCTTCCAGCCATCGGTCACCAATGTCGGTTCTGTAATAACAATTATTCACAATAAGATTGCCAATGCGGTTGTACATCATTTTTTGCGCATCTCTCATGGTGATGCCCGTTCCGGTAACCAATACCGCAATACCGGTATCGGCCGTGATAAGCCACTCATCATGGATCTTTTTTAAATGCATCGGGTGAATTCCTTCTTTCATTTCTTTTTTAAAAATGACTACAGAATCTTTTGAAAACAAATTGAAAGTTTTATTGTCGTCGTAAGGGAAGGGCGGCACCACCACAAAAGCACCAATTTGAAATCCTTTTCTCACATTGATGGTGAAATTTTCGCCGTTTGCTATTTTATAAAGCATATTCCCAAAAGGCTCATGAACACCGGCACGTTGTATAAATATTTGGGGGAACCCAAAGCGCGAGGTGAATTCTAACGGGTAAATGCCATTTCCGTTCACGATGCAATTGATATCGATATGTCCTCTAAAGTTTTTTTTGGCCAGGGTGGATTCAAATTTTTTCAAAGTGGCGTCAAAAATTGGGGAATGTTTCACCCAAAACATACTGCTTCCCATTTCTCCGGTAGAAACACCCAATTCTTTTGGGAAAAGTTTCTTGTGCTCAAAAGTGACATTTAGCGGATAAATAAATTGGGTGCCGTTAAAAAAAGCGGATACAGAAATTTCAACACCTTTTACTTTTCGCTGCAGTTGAAAAGTGCCAAAATCATTTCCCCACGATTTTTCATAGGCTTTTAAAACCCTGATAATATCTAATCCTTCATCATCAGTTCCCACAAAAAGCAATTGTTTAAATTCCTGTGTTTCGCCGCTTGGTTTAATCACATACGCATCAGGATTGTTTTGAACATACTTTATGGCATCCTGAAAATTAAAAAACTCTTTCCAAGGCAAAGTTTTTACTTTGTGTTTTTTAAGCTCATCCTGTCCATAATTACGGTCCAGCTCTAAATTATCGGTATATTCCGATCCGCCAAATACAACTTTACCTTTCCCGCGCAATTCAGCACAAACTTTTCCATAGCCGGTATAATCAAAAATAATAACATCGGCCCAGTCCACGTGTTTTTTCCAGTCCAACACTTTTGTTACAAAACCATAGCCTATTTCCCTGTAATGCTTTTCTTCAATATATAATTTTACGTTATTTCCCTCTAACAAAGTTGCAAGGGCAATATCCAAGGATTCGCCCCAACGAGAAATAAACAGGAAGTTTCTTTTAATGTTGTTTCCTCCGTTTACTTTTGAACTGGACGAAATCTCCTTCAACGGCTTAATGACTTTACTCATTTTAATAAGATAATTGGTGTTAAATACTTATAATTTAAAGGTTGTGAAAGTTAATTTTCCAGCACCAAATCAACGATGATTGAAGCATAATATTCTTCGCCATATTCACCTTTTGTGGTTTCAACTTTGTAGGTGATGTTAAATTTTTTGCCGATAAAACTTTTTTTGGTGAGATCAAATTTTTCTTTTGCGGCAGTATCAACGCCTTCAAAAAAGAAACTGTTGTCATTGTAGTCAGTGAAATAATAGAATCCTTCTTCGTGGCCAAAAAAAGTTGCTTTAATGCTTAAAGTTTCCTGGCCCTTCACGGAAACAAAACACAGCAATGCGAATAAAGTAATCAATGTTTTCATTTTTCTTCAATTCTTAATAAATTTTTTCATGAGTATATAAACATGGACAATTCATTTAACGCTGTAATGAAACATTGTTTGTCGGCTTCAGACAATTCAATGGTAAAACAGGATTAAATGCCAACCATTTTTCATAGCTTTTGCTTTAGCGAAAAATTAATTTTTTCAACACGCAACTTCACCTGCTTTGAGGCGCAGTTCATAAATGGCTATTGTAAAGTTTGGTGTGCATTTTCTATAACAAATATATAGCAAAATTAACGAATCGCGTAAAATTCATTTAAATTATTTAATTAAATAACATTAAATATTTTCTGCTTAAAATCTGGCTTTTAGAGTAGGAACAAATGGGTTTTGCCAATGTCAACTCCTGAAAAGCGCCAGGTAAAATGACGGGTTAGAAATAGGCATCTTGGCAAAATTTGTTTTTTCTGAAATAAGATGTAAATTGTAACAGTTTTCCAAACTTTAAAATTTCTTCAAAATGATCATTGTTAAAAAATCATTCAACAAAAATTTTCTCAAATTTTTAGGGCTGTTTATAGTTTTAATGCTACTGCAAAGTTGCAGTGCTTATAAAAAATCCACCAATTTGGATGAGGCTTCCAAAGTTGATCAAAAAGGAATTGTAAAAGTGACTTTGGTAAATGGCGATCAATACATTTATGAAGCCATTGAACTTAGGAAGCTTACTTATTACGGTATAAAAACGGTTGATGGCGAAAAAATTAAAACAGTGCTTTTAAAAGAAGATGTTATGAAAGTGGAAAGGCAAAATAAAAAATCGTCAGGGTTTTTTAGCGTTACGGGAATAGTCATTGGAGTGGCTTCAATAGTATTGGGAATCTTGATGTTTGGTGGCTAAAATGAACCGATTTTTATAATTGTAAGCAGGTAATTTTTCATTGAATGCTTTATTTAATTATATTTACAAGAATGAGAATCATTTTTGGTTTAGATAAATAGCACATAAAATGTTCATGCATTTTTAAATAAAATACCGTATTGAAAAAAAATACAGAAATTGAAAAATTAAAATTTTCCGAATCATTATTAAATGAAGTTAATTTAATAATTATTTCTTGTGACGAAAACAGTCGCGTTACTTACGTTTCTCCAGCCACGAAACAAATAATTGGTTATAAAGTCGACCAGCTTTTGGGAGATAAATGGTGGGATTTAACCTTTTTTTCAAAAGAAGAATCACAATTAAGCAAAGAAAAGGTATTGGCATTAACCTCTGGAAAAACAAAAGTAAATCCGAAACCTTACGACCGGCAACTTCTCTGTAAAGATGGCAGCATGAAATGGATTGAATGGCGCGATTCGCTTAGTGCCAACGGCATTTTTGTTTCTGTTGGCGTTGACATTACAGAATGGAAAAAAACCGAAGAAATCAAAATACAGTCCGACACCATTTTAAACAAAATAGATAATATGCTGATGGTGAGCGATAAAGAAGGAGATATTATCTATTCCTCACCCGCTGTTGAAAAAATGCTGGGCTATAAAGTTGATGATATTTTGGGCGATAAATGGTGGAAACTGACCTATGAAAATCAGCAAGAAGCACAACAGGTAAAAAACGCCATTTTTAATTACGTTTTTTTAAATAAAAAGAGTTTTGTTGATATTTCCAAGCGAAAAATTAAGACTGCCACCGGCGATTATAAATGGATTGAATGGCAACTGTCAAAAGGCACAAATGGCACTTATATCTCTATCGGAACCGATATTACCCATAGAATTTCCACGGATCTTGAACTTAAAAAAGCAAAGGAATCGGCTGAAGAATCGCTGAAAGTAAAAAACGAGTTTTTGGCCAATATGAGCCATGAAATAAGAACGCCGCTCAATGCGGTAATCGGATTTACGGATTTGGTGCTGGAAACACAACTAAATCCGGAGCAAAGATCGCATTTGGAAACGATGAAAAATTCGGGTGAAATTTTACTTTCCCTCATCAACAACGTTCTCGACCTTTCAAAGCTGGAATCAGAAAAGCTCAAAATTGAAGAGATTCCGTTCAACCTGCACAAATCTTTCAATACGGTGCTAAAATTAATGAAATTAAGGGCCGATGAAAAGAAGATTACTTTAGACCTCAATATTGCGCCAAACACACCTATTCATGTGCTTGGCGATCCAACCAGGGTAGAACAAATTTTGCTGAATTTAATTGGAAACGCCGTAAAATTCACCAACAAAGGTTCCGTACACGTTACGCTAAAACAACTGAATGAAACTTCCGATGCTTCAGAAATTTATTTTGAAGTTAGGGATACCGGCATCGGGATAGTTTCCAATAAAATAAACACCGTTTTTGGCGCATTTTCGCAAGCAAAGAGCGACACTTCCCGTATTTATGGCGGCACAGGCCTTGGACTTACCATTGTTAAAAAATTGGTAGGGTTGTTAAACGGATCCATCAAAGTTGAAAGTATTTTTGGGGAAGGAAGCGTGTTTAAAATTACGCTGCCATTAAAAAAAGACCTGGTGACTGTAAATACCGAAGAGGTTGAACCGGAATTTATTATGAATGAACCTTTGGACCTTTCTATTTTGTTGGTAGAAGACAATAAAACAAACCAATTGTTGGCAAAAACTAGGCTGGAACGATGGAAATGCAAGGTAGATATTGCAAATAACGGGATTGAAGGCGTTAAAAAAGTTCAAAAAAATATGTACGATCTTATTTTGATGGACATTCAAATGCCGGTGATGGATGGTTATGAGGCTTCCAAAATCATAAAAAATGACATTTCTAAAAAAGCTGCCCAAATTCCCATCATTGCGATGACAGCTTATGCCACGAATGCCGATATCAGCCGCGCCAAAACTTCGGGGATGGATGACTATATTTTTAAACCTTTTAAACCTAAAGAACTCTATAATATTTTAGAAAAATACGGAAAACCTTCGAAAGAGCGGAATTTAAGAGATGCCAATAACAAACAAGACGATGTAGAAACTACAGCAGAAAAAAAATACATCGACCTTAAATTTTTATATGAAGAAACCCAAGGAGAAAGTTCTATATTAATCTTACTCATAGAATCATTTCTAAAAGATTTTAATGAATTTTTTGAAGTGGTGAGCAAGGAGTTTAAACATAAAAATTGGTTAGCATTATATGAGGCAACCCATAAAATTAAACCAAGCATTACCATGTTTGGAATTTCTGAAATGGGGCCAATCATTCATGCCTTGGCTCAAAAATTTAGAGAAGAAAAAAACTTGGAGGATGCCGAAATACTGCTTAATTCCTGTAAAGAGATTTTTAAACATGTGAAAGAAGAATTATTAACAGAATTAAAATTATTGAAAAATGAGTGATGCTAAAAAAATTGTTTTAGCCGAAGACAATTCTACGTTGTCATTGTTGTTGAAGTTCAGATTGGAAAAGGAAGGCTATAAATTGCTGATTGCCGTTGATGGAAAGGAAGCCATTGAAATGATTGAGCAAAACGATCCCGAGCTAATTTTGACAGACATTATGATGCCATTTATTAGTGGACTGGAAGTAATTAGCCATGTGCGCAACAAATTAAACAAGCAAACGCCCATTATTGTTTTTTCGGCTGCAGGCCAGGAAGAAATGGTGCTCAAAGCATTTAATTTAGGTGCCAATGATTTTATGGGAAAACCTTTTAGCCCCAACGAATTGGTGATTCGGGTAAAAAGATTGTTGCGTTAAAAGTAGTTATTCTATTTAAGAAACAGACATTATGGAAAGTGTTCAATACCTGTTTGATTATTTTGAAAATGCACCAATCATTATCCAAGTGGTTTGGATAACAATTTGTGTATTTTTTGTTTCCATCCTAATTTTAACGGTATACCTTAAATATTTGAGAGGTCACTTAAGAAGAAATGAAAAAACAATCGCTGAATACCAAAAAGAATATGAATCGGATCTTATAACGTATTTGTATGCGGGCAATGAAGAAGATGAAATTAGCGCGGAACAACAAGTAATTATCAACAAATTAAGAAGTTGCGCTTCCGATGAATTTAAACGAAGGATTATCGTTTCAACTTTGTTGCGATTGCGAAATGAAATATCCGGTGAAATGGCCGATGCGATTCAGAAACTTTATTTTCAAAGCGGACTTATATCTTTTGCATTAAAGCGATTAAAAAGCAAAAAGTGGTATGTGGTGGCGAAAGGAATTAGGGAACTTACCCAATTGCATGTAAAGGAAGTTGAAGATAAAATTGTGCTGCTTGTGAACCATCCTAAAAAGGAAATTCGCAAAGAAGTGCAGCTCTATTTGGTAACATTATTTCATTTTGACGGACTCAAATTTTTGGAGGTATTGCAAACCCAGCTTTCAGAATGGGATCAGATTCAATTGCTGGAAGTGCTTCAGCGGTTTGATGAACAGGAAATCCCTGATATAAATCCGTGGTTAAAATCCACCAATGAATCTGTGGTCGCTTTCGCCTTGAAACTGGCGAAAATTTACAACCAGTTTGAAGTGAAAGACGCGTTAATTGATTTGCTGTCACATCATCAAAAAAAAATAAGGGTCGATGCGATTCATGTGTTAAGTCATTTACAGGCTTTTGAAGCCAAAGCTGTTTTAAAAAATAATTTTGACAAACTCAGCCACGAAGAACAGATCGAATTTTTTAAATTGCTGGAAAACTTGTGTGAAACCAGTGATGAACCATTTTTATTGGCGCAAACAACACATCAAAATTTCGAAATTAAGTTATCGGCACTAAAAATTTTAAAAACACTTTCCTTTGAAAAGTTTGAAAACTTGCGGGATTTTTCAGCGGATGCGGACTATATAAAAATTTATAAATTTTTAGCACATAATTAAAAATGAATACAAGCACAGTACAAATTATTCTTGTTATAATTCATTTATTATTTTTTATATATGCGTTTTTTGCAATCGCATCCTATGTGATTTTGGCCATAATTTCTGCGATCGAAACCAAGGAATATATGATGAAAAACAGCTTTGTCAATTACAAGGAAATTCTTTCTTCAACCATTTCCCCTTCAATTTCAATCATTGCGCCGGCCTATAATGAAAGTCTTAATATTATTGAAAATGTTCGTTCTCTTTTATCAAGCCATTATGTAAATTATGATGTAATTATTGTCAATGACGGAAGTAAAGATGACAGTCTGAAAAAAATGATTGAGGCCTACGATTTGGTAAAAGTCAATTTTTTAATTAACCAACAAATTCCAACAAAACCAATCCGCGCAGGCGTTTTTAAATCGACAAATCCCGCATTTGAAAAGCTGACTGTGGTTGACAAAGAAAATGGAGGCAAGGCCGATGCCTTAAATATGGGATTGAATATTAGCAATAACCAATATGTGGCCTGCATTGATGTGGATTGTTTGTTGTTGGAAAATGCACTTCAAAAAATGGTAAAACCGTTTTTGGAAGTCACCGAAGAAAAGGTAATTGCCACTGGCGGAGTGATAAGAATTGCGAATTCCTGCATTATTAAAAACGGAAAACTGCTCGATGTTAACATGCCTAAAAAACTGATTGAAAAAGCGCAGATTCTCGAATATTTAAGAGCTTTTTTGCTGGGAAGAATGGCTTGGAGCAGGCTGAACGGATTGCTGGTGATTTCGGGCGCTTTTGGATTGTTCGACAAGAAAATAGCCATTGAAGTTGGCGGTTACGACACCAATACGGTTGGCGAGGATATGGAAATTATTGTGCGAATGAGAAGGCATATGGAAGAAATTAATGAAAAATACAAAGTAGCTTATATTCCCGATCCGCTTTGTTGGACGGAAGCGCCGGACAATTATAAAACCTTTATTTCCCAAAGAAACAGGTGGACACGCGGTACCATTGAAACCTTAAGAAAACACCGAAAAATTGGGTTTAATAAAAAATATAAATCCCTCGGAATGTTAAGTTATCCTTATTGGCTTTTTTTCGAAAGATTGGCACCTGTGATAGAAGTCATAGGCATTGTTTATTTCGCAATTTTGATGGCACTTAATGAAGTGCGTTGGGATTATGCCTTTGCTTTTATTATATTGGCCTATTTATTTACGGTATTGTTTTCTTTAGTGGCCATTTATTCCGAAGAACTTACCTATCATCAATATAAAAAGAAAGGTACAGGTTTTAAATTGTTGCAAATTAGCCTGCTTGAACCTTTTGTGTTACATCCGTTTATATTGTATGCCGCAATCAGGGGAAATATGGATTACTATTTTAACAAGAAGAAAAAATGGGGCGAAATGACCAGAAAAGGAATGGCGAAAGCATAACGCAATTCATAATTTAATAACAATCAAATTTTATATGAAGTTTAAAAATTTTGGCAACTACGGTTACAAATACATTTATTTGACATTTTCATTGATTATATGCTTCTGGGCAATAAGTGTATTTGCGTTTTTTATGGCCGCATCAAATGGTCTGGAACAAGCAAACCCTGGAACTTCATTGGCCTATAAATTGCTCAATGATTTTTGGGCCGGTTTGGGCATTTCTTTATTGTTTTTTCCCTTGTACCTGCTGTTTTTCTTCATTAAAAAACCAATTGGTAACATCCTGATTAAAGTATTGTTTTCTCTCATCATTATTGGGCAATTTGCCTTGGTAAAATACCATCTCACCACATTGGTAAACTTGGGCGCCGATTTTTTAGGATA
>DATIRG010000393.1:0-7072 GCA_035470005.1 Lutibacter sp.
ATTAAGTAGGAAGCCAAATTTTCTGTATTCAGCATTTTATAAAACACCGCATTTAATTGTTCGCGGGTTTCAACTTTAAATCCGGATCCCAAATTATTTTTGAGTGCCTCAATAATTTCAGCCCGTTCATTGCTGTTATTCACCTTTAGTTCAATGCCAGAAATTTGGGTCGGAGCGTAACCCAACAGTTCCTGTGCCAGTTCCAAAGAAATAAATACGAATTTTTTATCAATTTCATCGGTCAGGGCAAAAACGCCGATGGGTGTAGTGTCAATCTTGGTGAAAGCGTTGGCCGGATCGGTGATATAGCCGCTTCCCGGTTTCGGAACATAAATTTTTAAGGGTTCCTGAAAATCATAAACGCCAATCGACAATAAGTTTGAAATTCCGTTCCCAACCACAGCGCCCGAAGGCATATTTTTGTCAAGCCAGGTGCCGGAATAAACCGTCGTGTCCATACGGTTCACTTTAGCATATTTAAGGTCAACGCCTTTAATATAAGCAATATGTGTTTTTTCATTGAAATCGAAAAAAGCACGTTCTTCAATTACTTTTGAGTAAGAAGCAATGCCATTTTGATTGTTGATAAGCGTTTCAATCTTGGTGTTAAAGTCGAACGATTTTCCTTTTACGGCGGTAATTTTAATGTCGGGATCGGAAGTATTTAAAAAACCAATGCTGAAAGTCCGCAATCCGGAAAAGCCCGAAAGCACAATAAACAAAGCCAAAGTTCCAATAATTACGCCAACAGCGGCAATAAAAGTGATAATATTGATGGTGTTGTTGCTGCTTTTTGAAAATAAATACCGCTTGGCTATGTAAAGGGAAAAATTCAAATTATCGCTTTTTGCGTTCGTTTAAAATGTCAGGATTTTTAATCGGATTTTCCTGTTTGCCTTTTAAAGCATTGTCAATATCTTCAATATAATCCAAACTGTCATCCATATAAAAAAAGAGTTCGGGCATTCTTCTAAGCTGTTCCTTGGTGCGTTTTGCCATTTCATAACGAATGGTGGCCGTATTTTCGTGAAGTCCTTTAAGAATAAGGTCTCTTTTATCCTGCGGAAAAACACTGATGTACACTTTCGCGTTCGATAAATCAGAAGTCACAAGCACCTTCGTAACAGATATAATAATCCCTTTCATTCCGTCCTGTGCAGCGTGTTGCAAAACATCGGCAAGATCTTTTTGTAAAACACCTGCTATTTTTTTTTGTCTGTTTGTTTCCATACTGCAAAAATAGGATATAAATATACATAAATTCTGTTTTTGTATTTGATTGTTTTAGAGTCACTGGCTTAATTCATATAATTACAGGAGTTTATTTAAAATTATTTTGGGCGTTACCCTGCGGGTCGGGCTATCGCTACTCGCTTCTTTTTGTTGCGAAAAGCAACAAAAAAAGCTCAAACAGACCGCTCTATCCCTAACGCAAATCGCATAAAAAATGAAAATGAATAAAGAAAAATGATTTGCGCACTTTGCGTATTTTCTTTCCGGTTAAAATATCATTGGCCAATAATTGATTTATGTAGATTTAAAACTTTGTGAATCTTTGTTTTTTCTTTGTGAATCTCTGTGCAATAGCTTTTAATTACACAGAGTTTCTCGGAGAACCACTATTTACACAAAGAAATAATTAACCTTTTTGCGAACCTTGCGTAAAACTTTGCGCCCCTTGCGGTTAAATGCAAATTTCGATTAATTGGAATTACGCCCCGATAGCTAGCGGGATTACGAATTTTGATTTACATATTTAAAATTACGATTTGTCGATTTATGATTTTAAGTTACCTTTAACGAATAACATATAACATATAACATTTAACATATAACATTTTAACTTTTCAACCTTAATAATGAATAAAATCGAACACATCGGTATCGCCGTAAAAGATTTGGAAAAATCGAACGAAATATTTGCGGCGCTTTTTGGAAAACCGCATTATAAAACCGAAGAAGTGGCAAGCGAAGGCGTAAAAACTTCCTTTTTTCAATTGGGCTCAAACAAAGTTGAATTGCTGGAAGGCACCAGTGAAAACAGCCCGATTTCAAAATTTATTGAAAAAAAGGGAGAAGGCGTTCATCATATCGCTTTTGCTGTTGACGATATTTTAAGCGAAGTGGCCCGATTAAAAGAAGCCGGATTTATCGTCCTAAACGAAATTCCAAAAAAAGGTGCGGACAATAAACTGGTGGTTTTTTTGCACCCAAAATCCACCAATGGTGTTTTAATTGAATTGTGCCAGGAAATTGGGGATGCACCACAAATGTCGCGTGAATGAAAACAGGCAAAAGGCCCTAACAAATAATTTCTGATGAAAAGGTTATCGGATTTTAAGATAAATGCTTTCCAAATGAAATCATTTTGCCGTATAATAATTGTTCATCAATAGGTTTGGAAATGTAGTCATCCATTCCTATCGCTTTGCATTTGGCCACATCTATTGAGGTGACATCAGCCGTTAAAGCGATGATGGGAATTTTAGAATTCATAGTTTTGCGTATGTACTCAGTTGCTTCATAACCATTCATTTCCGGCATCATTAAGTCCATCAGAATAATGTCGTAGGTATTCGTCTGTAATTTTTCGACAGCAAGTTTTCCGTTGGCAACCACCTCATATTCAAATCCGAAATCACTCAATATTGTTTTAATCAACAGTTGGTTAAGTGGAACATCTTCCGCTACCAAAACACGAAGTGTTTTAATTTTAGCATCCGGAATTCGTATTTCTGTTTTTGTACCTGTAACTTCTTTACCGTCATTTTTGTCGAAACTCAGGATAAAACTAAAAGTAGTGCCCTCACCAATGATACTTTTTAAACCAATGCTTCCTCCTTGAGCTTCCACCAATTGTTTGGCAATGGCAAGTCCCAGCCCGGTTCCGCCGTAAGATCTTGAAGTGCTTACGGTAGCCTGTTCAAAAAGATTGAAAATATCGTTTATTTTATCTTCAGCTATCCCAATTCCGGTATCGGTAATGGCAATTTCAACAGTTGCTTTTTCTTCATCTTCATTCAGCAATGTAGCGCCTACAATAATTTTTCCTTTGTCGGTAAATTTTACCGCATTGCTTAAAAGGTTTAAAATAATCTGATGCAATCTGACAGGGTCGCCTATTAAAACCGCGGGTATTTTTTGGTCAAAGTCTTTTACAATTTCCAACCCTTTTTCTTTCGCTTTTAAATCGAAAAGATGCAGCATTGAGGTGATTGACTCCTCAATATGAAAATGGCGTTTTTCAAAGGTCATTTTGCCGGCATCCACTTTTGCCAAATCCAGGATGTCATTGATTAAAACGTTTAATGATTCGCCGCTTGTTTTTATTGCTAGTAAATATTCTTTTTGGCTTTCGGTTAAGTTGGTCTTCAACAGCACATTTGTAAATCCGACAATGCTGTTCATTGGCGTTCGGATTTCATGACTCATATTCGACAAAAATTGTTGTTTGGCATGGACTGCCAATTCTGATATTCTTGAAGTTTCTTCTGCAACCTCTTTTGCAGCTTTTAATTTTAAAATTTTTAGATCTTGAATAAAGGTATCTTCTAAAGCCAATTTATTTTTTTTGGCCTGGAGATTTATGATATAAAAGTAAATTAATAAAATAAATACAATTCCAAGGGTCAGCATTATAAATATGATACCGGCATTTTTTTCACTCTCATCGTTTTTTTGCTTTCTTTGTTGCAGAAATTCATACTCCAATTCAATAATACGCTTGGTAGTTGCCCTGATTTTATCAGAAATAATTTTACCCTTTTCAATCGCAGCTGTTTTTTCCTCATCATTGAATTTCTGTTGGCTAATGGAATCAATAATGTTAATTGAGTGGCTGTTTTTTTCATTGATAAAGCGTTTCAGGGTATCTAGCCGGCTTACCTGCTGGGCATTGTCTTTGGTGAGTTCTTTTAACTCCGCAAAGTGTTCATTTTCCAGAGAAATGGAATTATAGTAGGGTTGTAAAAATCGTTCGTTTCCGGATATTATATATCCTCTGACCCCATCCTGCTTGTTGATGATATCCATTAACAATTCATTGCTGAGGTTAATCACATTTTGGGTATGCATGGTATTGTCTGATGTAGATTTTATACGTTGCATATTTAAATAGGATATTACCAAGGCAGACACAATAAGGATGCTTGCAACCAAGACCAATATTTTTGGAATATTTAATGCTTTTAATTTCATGCTGCGAGCTTATTGAATCGAATTGTAAAGTAAATAGTTTCTGCCTTCATAATCACCTGATTTTTAGGTAGCTCAAGGAGTTTAGGAAAGCCTGGGAAAAGTACGATTTAGTTTCGGTTAATTTATAAATTGGGATAAATAAAAAAATTTGAAAAAAAAGGGGTGTTAAAAGAAATTTCCCAAAAAAGGCGCCGATGATAAATTGGGTTTTTTTTGCAGCCTAAATCTGTGAATGGCGCTTAAATTGAATTGTGTCAGGAAATAGGGCAGCGGTTATTTCGAAAGTTTTAAAATTTTAAAGGCGCCAATGCCCACCAAAATAAAAACAAGGGTTCCAACCACAAGATCGGGAAGTTTGGAGTTTGTGAAATAAACAAGTCCGCCCGCTACAATAACGCCAAAGTTTACAATTACATCATTGGAGGTAAAAATCATGCTTGCCTGCATATGGGCATCTTTATTGTTGCTTTTTTGAAGCAGATACAAACACGTTGCATTGCCGATAAGCGCAAGGATTGAAATTAAAATCATCGTCTGAAAATTCGGGATGTCACCGAAACCTAAAAACCGTCTGATAACTTCCATAAATCCCAAAACAGCAAGAACCAACTGAAAATAACCAGCCGCTTTTGCGATATTTTTTTTCAGAAAAACTGTTCCGCCAACCGCAAATAAGGCCAAACCGTAAACAATGCTGTCGGCAAACATATCCAAACTGTCTGCCACCAAACCCATCGAATTGGATATAAAACCAGTTAAAAGTTCCAATACAAAAAAGAAAAAGTTGATGGCCAAAACTTGCCACAATAATTTTCTTTCATTCGCTAAATTGTCAACAAGCTTAAAATCTTCAACCGAAACGGATGAGATTAGCGTTGTGTCAAACTTTAATTCGTCAAGTTGCTTAAAAATAAAGTCGTTATTTTTTGTGTGAAATACATGGAGCAGGCGGTTCGCAATGTCAAACTCCAGCATTTTAATATTGGACAGCCCGTCAAGTTTCATCCGTATGAGTTGCTCTTCAGACGGACAATCCATTTTTGATATTTTGAAGGTTGTTTTTTGCATTGTATTTTAGTTTCAAAGGCGATTTATCAGGTTGGACAAGGTTCCGATAGCTTGATAGGTTTTGTAAATCTATTATTTAATCCTTAAAATACAAAACAACTTTTAAAAAAGGAACTGTTGCGCTTAAACTGAATTTATTGATTATTCATTTTCTGAAAATGTTAATGCTTTTTCAATTTATTTACAGATTATCTATTTTTGGAAATAGTTTATGGCGTCTTTTATTGCAAAATCAACAGCTTGATATTTCATGTTTAACGCGGTAACCGATTTATCATTTGAATAAAAATTTTTAACACAAAGAATTTTCATATTTACGGAACTGATGCTTGTTTTTATGTGTAGCAGACGTAAAAAATCTCCAAAATAACCCAATGTAATTAAGAGTTGTTTGGGAATTTTTATCATGATTGGATTTTGATTGGTAAGTTGATTGAGTTTCTTGAAAAATTCGGTATAGGAAAGATTTTCATTGGCGATGAGGTATTTTTTACCATTTTTTCCTTTTTCCAAACTGTTAATGATTCCTGCACAAGCATCTTTTACATGGACGAAATTTTTTCCGCCTGAAGGATAAAAAATAATTTTCTTTTTCCAGGCCATTAAAATAATTTTTCCTGAACTGGGTTTTGAATCATAGGCGCCAAGCATAAAACTTGGATTGATAATAATGACTTCAATTTTATCAATGTTTTGCAATAAATAATTTTCGGCTTCCAGCTTGCTTTTTGTGTAAAGGGAATTTTTAAATGGAAACCTGATTTTCTGTTGTTCGTTGCCTAAATTGTTTATTGAACCATAACCCAAAGTACTGGAAGTGCTGATGAATATAAATTTTTTCACCTCGCATTTAATGGCTGTGTTAAATAGTTGAATAGTCGCATCGCAATTGGTTTTGCAATAATCAGCATAGTTAATTAAATTTTGATTTGTTTCTGCTGCCGCATGAATAACAATATCAATTCCATTCAAATGAGGCGATAAATCATCAAATAAATCACCTTGAATTAACGCTAGATTTTTATGATTGTGACCTTTAAATTTTAATTTATCTCGAATTAATCCCTTAACCAGAAAACCATTTTCCAATAAATCATTAGAAAGGTTCGTAGCGAGTAAACCATTGAGACCCGTTATAAATATTTTTTTCATCGGGTAATTTTAATTGGTTTTTGGCAGTATTAAAGTTATTCATTTTTTAACCAAAAAAATCAGAAACTATAGTTCTATGTCCCAAAATATAAAACAGCAATGGCTAAGAGATCACCTTCAATCCAATTTTTACCGCAATAAAGTAAGTGATGGAAGAAACGGCCGCGGCGAGAACCGCTCCCCAGATTAAATCAACAATGGTGACTAAAATCGGCCAGTCTTTTAAAGTGGCAAGATTGGTTAAATCGTATGTTGCATAAGTAATGAGGCCAAACAATGCACCAAACAACAACGCATGCAACCAAGAATGTTTTGCCATAGCCGGCGTGATGACAAATTGCACCAAACCCACAATAAAAAGAAGGTAAAATATAATTGCTGCCGCCCAATTGATATCAGGCTTCATAAGAAATCCGATTTGTTTGGCGTAAAAACCTTTTGCCACAAGTGCAAGCCACACCATATCTATGATAAAGAAAACAGGCAGCGCGATTAAATAAAGTTTTAAAAACATATCAATAAAAATTAGGTGATAAAGTTATAAAAATTTGCATTTAACTTAAATGCAACTAAAAATACAAAAAAGAGTTCACTTTATAAAGATATGTTTTTTTTAGAACGATTAAAAGTTTAAATTATTTTTAAAACAAAAGAC
>DATIRG010000394.1:0-5416 GCA_035470005.1 Lutibacter sp.
AAAAGTCCAGGCCACAATTCGGGTAATTTTATTGCCTTGATGCATTGGGATTATTTTGATGTCGGTAGCATTTAATTTTTTAAGGGAATCGCACATGCCTTCCACGTTTTCCTTTTTGGAAACCAAAGAGCTGTACCAAAAACACTGCGTTTTAAACATAGAACTTTCATATAAATAGGTGTGAAGAAATGCTTTTTCACCGCCTTTATACCATAATTCCTGTTGTTTTCCGCCAAAATTTCGCAGGTTGGTATCGTTTTCATTTCCCAAACCTGTTAACTTTCGGGTGTTGGCCATCATCGCTTCTTCCTGTGAACCGTAAAACGGCGGATTGCACATGGCGGCCGAAAATTTATCTGATTCATCTAAAATCCCTTTTAAAACCTGGGTTGAATGGGCTTGCTTGATTAATTTAATGGATTGATTCAAATTGTTCTTTCTGACAATCAATTCGGCCACTTCCAATGATTTTGCATCGATATCCGTTCCCGTAAATTGCCATCCATATGCCGCATTTCCCAAAAGCGGATAAATGCAATTGGCGCCGGTGCCAATGTCCAATACTTTTGCATTTTCTGTAATGCCTGATGCTTTCAGCAAATCGGCCAAATAATGGATGTAATCGACACGGCCGGGAATGGGCGGACATAAATTGTCATCGGGAAATTCCCAAAATTTTACGTTGTAGTATTTAAACAACAAGGCCGTATTTAAACTTTTTACCGCTTTTTGGTTGGCAAAATCGATGGTTTTGGTACCGTAAGCATTCACAAATGAAAATGCTTTCAAAGGTTGGTAGGCCTCAAACAGTTCCGTAAAATCATAACCTTTGTTATGTTTGTTGCTTGGATGAAGTTCGCTGGATTTTTTATTGTTTCCCATAATGGCTGTATTGCTGCAAAAGTACTCATTTTAAGTTTTAACATAATTTTATATTCACAAAAAGAATGAACATTCATTTTGTATATATTTTTATTTATCTTTGCAGCAGAAAATTATATAAAAGCAACAAATGGCAAAACGCACAAAAAGTAACGAAAAGAGAATTGCACTGTTAAATGCAACGCTTTATTTGGTTAACAACAACGGTTTCCACGATGCGCCTATGTCGAAAATAGCAAAAATGGCAGACGTTTCGCCCGCAACTATTTATATTTATTTTAAAAACAAACAGGATTTAATTAACAAGTTGTATTTGGAAACCAAGGCCTCATTTAGTGATGATGCTTTTAAGGATTATACAGAGGATTTACCAGTTCAAAAAGGTTTTGAACTGATTTGGCGCAATATTGCGCAATTCAAAATCCAGCAGGTTGAAAAAGCTGCCTTTTTATCGCAATGCGACAACACCAATACGATGATTGACGAAGCAAGCCGGCAGGAAGGATTAAAAAATCTGCAGCCCCTGACCGATTTGTGGGAACGCGGACAAAAAGAGGGAATCATAAAAAATATTTCACCATATCTTTTGTATGCCTTCACCATTTATCCGCTGGCATTTTTAATGACGATGCAAAAAAGAAGTGATTTTGAATTAACTGAAGAAAACCTGACCGAGGCATTTGTTTCGGCTTGGAACAGCATAAAAATATAAATTATGGGAAAAACAGCCATTATTTTAGGCGCTTCCGGATTGACGGGGCAAGAGTTGTTGAGAAAATTAATAATTGATGAGCGTTATCAAACAATCAAACTATTTTCAAGAAAGAAAACTGAAAACACCTCATCAAAAGTGATTGAAATTGTTGGAGACTTGTTAACCTTGAAAAATTTTAAGGAAGATTTTATCGCTGATGAAGTATTTGTTTGTATTGGCACCACAGCTAAAAAAACACCCGATAAAATAATGTACAAAAACATTGATTTCGGCATTCCGGCAGCAGCGGCAAAACTGGCGAAAGAAAATCATATTCCGACTTTTATCGTGGTTTCGGCGATGGGCGCCAACGCCAAAAGCAGTGTTTTTTACAACAAAACCAAAGGCGAAATGGAACAGGCCGTTTTGTCGGAAAAAATTCCGTACACCTATATTTTACGTCCGTCCATTATTGGCGGAAACAGAAATGAAAACAGGCCGATGGAAAAAATTGGCATTGCAATCTTTAAACTACTGCAACCCCTGATGGTAGGAAAATTAAAAAAATACCGAATCATAGAAGCAGAAAACATCGCAAAAACGATGATGTATTTGGCAAATGAAAAACCTGAAATTCAAATTATTGAATCGGATAAAATTCAGGAACTGGCGCTATTGCCCTCAAAAAATAATTAAATTAAAACTAAAAAAATGGAATTAATAGATAAATTAAATTGGAGATATGCCGCAAAGGCGATGAACGGGGAAAAAGTGCCTCAGGAAAAAATTGACAACATTCTGGAAGCGGCACGATTGGCGCCAACCTCAAGCGGGTTACAGCCTTTTGAAATTATGGTGATTACCGATGATAAAATTAAAGAAGAAATTAAGGCGGTGGCCTGGAACCAATCTGTGGTGACAAACTGTTCTCATTTGTTGGTTTTTGCAGCCTGGGATACCTATACGGCAGAACGCATCAATAAAATGTTCGATTTAACAAATGATATTCGCGACAAAAAAAATGAAGGCTGGGAAAATTACCGTCAGCAATTATTAAGTACTTATCCGCAAAAAGATGCCGAAGAAAATTTTATTCACGCATCAAAACAGGCCTATATCGCTTTTGGAGTTGCCATAGTAGCGGCTGCCTTTGAACAAGTTGACACCACGCCAATGGAAGGTTTTGACCCGGCGGCAGTGGATAAAATTTTAGGACTTCGCGAAAAAGGACTTAGAAGTGTTGTTTTATTGCCTGTTGGTTATCGCAACGCCGATAAAGACTGGCTGGTTAACCTCACCAAAGTAAGAAAAAGCAAAGAAGATTTGGTGACTTTAATTGAATAACAAAAATTATATATAGAAAGGAAATATGAATGTTGAAATTATTCGACTTTAAAAAATTTCAAAAAAATGAACAAAGCAATTTTATTAGAAAAAAGACCTATTGGGAAACCACAGTTATCAGATTTTAAATTTGTTTCAAATGAGGTTGAAGAAATTTCAACTGGAGAACTTTTGTTAAAAACAACTTATGTATCCGTCGACCCCTATTTAAGAGGGAGAATGAGTGATGCTAAATCGTACACGCCTCCTTTTGAACTTCACAAACCAATAAGTTCGGGGATTATTGCAGAAGTAATAGATTCAAAAAATCCTGCATTTTCAAAGGGTGATTTTGTTTCAGGAATGTTAGCCTGGAAAGAATTTCAAAAATCAAACGGAGAAGGTTTGTTAAAAGTAGATGCTTCAAAAGCACCACTTTCAGCCTATTTAGGCATTTTAGGAATGACAGGTTTAACGGCATATTTGGGATTAACAGAAATTGGAAAGCCAAAAAAGGGTGAAACAATTGTTGTTTCCGGTGCCGCAGGTGCTGTTGGAAGTATTGTAGGACAAATAGGTAAAATATTAGGTTGCCGCGTTGTTGGCATTGCAGGTAGCGACGAAAAAGTAGTCCTCTTAAAATCAAAATTTGGATTTGATGAGGCTATTAACTACAACACGACTAAAAATATGGCTGCAGCCATTAAAGAAGCGGCTCCAAATGGTGTGGATATTTATTTTGACAATGTTGGAGGTCCAATTTCTGATGCTGTTTTATTAAACATCAACCAATTTGCACGTTTAATTATTTGTGGCGCCATTTCAGTATATAACAGCACCGAATTGCCTAAAAGCATTAGTGTTCAGCCTTTTTTAATAAAAAATAGTGCTTTAATGCAAGGGTTCATCGTTTTCAATTATGTAGAAAAATACCCTGCAGCCATTGCGCAATTATCAACATGGCTGGCTGAAGGAAAACTCCTATATACAGAGACTATTGTTGAGGGATTTGATACGATACCTCAAGCCTTTTTAGACCTTTTCGAAGGTAAAAACAGCGGTAAAATGCTAATTAAAATTTAATAACATCTTAAAATATAAACTAATGAACAATTTCGATTTTCAAAATCCGACCAAAATACTGTTTGGAAAAGACCAAATAGCAACATTATCAAAAGAAATTCCGGCAAAAGCCAAAGTATTGTTGCTTTACGGCGGCGGAAGCATCAAAAAAAACGGTGTTTACAAACAGGTGAAAGCGGCACTTGCTGATTTCAACGTAGTGGAATTTGGCGGCATTCCGGCCAATCCGGAATATGCGGTTTTAATGGACGCGCTAAAAGTGATCAAAAGTGAAAAAATCACTTTTTTATTGGCAGTTGGCGGCGGTTCAGTCATTGACGGTACCAAATTTTTATCGGCTGCCGCAGTTTATGAGGGCGAAGATCCTTGGAATATTTTAAAAAACAGCGAACGCAGTTTAAAAGGAATGCCTTTTGGAAGCGTGCTTACCTTACCGGCCACAGGCTCTGAAATGAACTCCGGCGCGGTGATTACCCGCAGAGAAACCAAAGAAAAATTGACGATGGGCGGACCGGGATTGTTCCCTGTGTTTTCTGTTTTAGATCCGCAAGTGGTGCAGTCGATTCCTGAAAAACAAATTGCAAACGGTTTGGCAGATGCTTTTACGCACGTGATGGAACAGTATTTGACCTATCCGACAGGGGCAATGTTGCAAGATCGATTTGCAGAAAGCATTTTGCAGACTTTGGTTGAAGTGGCACCAAAAATTATGAAAAATCCTGCCGATTACAATGCCGCATCAAACTTCATGTGGAGCTGTACAATGGCATTAAACGGTTTGATACAAAAAGGCGTACCTTCTGATTGGGCAACGCATATGATGGGCCACGAATTAACCGCGTTATTTGGCATAGACCATGCAAGAACTTTGGCCATTATTTTGCCAAGCCATTACACCTATAATTTTGAAAACAAAAAGGAAAAATTAGCGCAATATGCCGAGCGTGTCTGGAACGTGACTGAAGGAACTTTGGAAGAAAAAGCCAAAGCCGGAATTGAAAAAACCAAAACCTTTTTCAACTCTTTGGGCATCAAAACTGCCTTGTCTGAATACACAGATGATTACAAAGGAACTGCCGAAATTATTAAAAAACGTTTTACGGAACGCGGCTGGAAAGGTTTGGGAGAACGCCAAGACATAACGCCAAGCGATGTGGAGAAAATTGTAGAAATGGCTTATTAAAAAATAAACCCAAAAACGCGTGGACTTATAAAGTTTGCGCGTTTTTTATTTATATTTTTCGTATCTTTGAAAAAGCACCTGATTCCTGGTGAAATTCCAAAACATTATTTTTATTGTAGTATATTTTAAAAGTTATACTACTGTTTCTCAAAGAATTTACTAGTATATCTAAACTATTAATACTAGTATTTTTACCAATAAGTCGGCCGGCTTTGTCAAGACTTAAGGGCATATTTCTCAAAAAGTATACG
>DATIRG010000395.1:0-8940 GCA_035470005.1 Lutibacter sp.
TGTAAAAATCCCCTAAGACTACCTTCTTTGGATATCCCAAGTTTCAATTTTAACCGATATCTGTTTGTTTCAACACCCCTGATTGAGATATTAAGTAAAGGCGCAATTTCCTTGCTGCTCATATTCATTCTTAAATAAGCGCAAATTTTCAAATCTTTATGGGTTAAACCAGGAAAGCTGGTTTTTAATTTGTTAAAAAATTCTTCGTGTACCTGATTGAAATTGTATTCAAAAAGTTCCCATCCATCAGCATGCTCAATGGAATTGTCTATTTGCTTTATTAATTTTTTATAGGAATATTGATTGTTGAAATTATTTTTATTTACTAATAATTCATCTTTTAAATGAAGCAATGTTTCATTTTTTTTCACTAAAGACATGGCGGTATCCGCCAACTGTTTACTTTTGAGTATTATTTCATTTTTAAGCAATTCGTTTTTTAGCCTTATAATTTCTTTATCATTTTTCTGCGTTTCTTCTCTTAATATTTTCTTTTGAGTTTTTTCATACATTGACTTAAGCAGCTTTTGTTCTTTTCGAATCTTCTTTTTATATAGAAAATAAATGACTATGGAAGCAATCAGAAAGATAAATGAATAAATAATAAATCCTATAGAGCCTTTATACCAAGGTGATAAAACAGTAAATTCCAAAGATAAAACAGGCGATTTTTCTTTGTTGTAACCAACGGTTCTTATGGCTAAATTATAGGTTCCGTCGGCCAGATTTGAAAACTCCAAGATGCCGTTTTTTGATTCAGTCCATGGCGGATTTAAATGCAGACTTGATAGTTTATATTCAAAACTATGGTCTTTTGAGAATGGGGAACTTACAGCTATGGAGATAGAATTGTTTCGAAATGGCAGTGAAATTTTGTTCGTGTCTAGTGCTATCGCCTGGTTATTAACGGTTATTTTAGAAAGTGTTGGTGTTTTTAAGGTTTCTTTTGTTGAAAATTTAGCTGCATCAATAAACATAAATCCGTCATATAAATTAAGTGCAAAAGTTGAATCGTTAATTTTTGAAATATTTTCATAACCGGTGATGAGCCTTCTTTTAAAGAATTTATTTGGAATTAAAGTGTTTTCAGTTTCACTTAAAAAGGAACCAAAAGCTATGGAATTATCAGTTTTATAGGCGATTTCAGGAATATTATCTTCGGAAATGATGTAATTTTCTTTGCCTATTTTGTCATTTAATAAATTGTAGGGTACAATACTGTCGATTAAAGATTCATAGTTCTGCCAGCCTTTTATGGTATGAAAAGCAATGGTGTTTTTGAGTTTGTAAATTCGCACAAAATAATCCGACCAAAGTCCTTTTTTATTGTAGTCTTTAATTTCAGTGATGGTCTCATAATTTTTATCAAAGGTAACGCGGTACAATCCTTTGTTTGCGTGTGAAATCCAGGCAGTTTTCTCATCTTCAAAAACAAGAAATCGGGCAGGGATGGTGGTTTTCCCCAAATGTCTTACCTGCCATTCTCCATTAACTTTTTTAAAGCTCACCAAACCGGCATAAGTTCCCTGAACATACGTGTTTTTTTGCTCAGGAACTTTATTGATCACCCAGCCGCCTGTGTAGGCCGAAATGAGTTTTAGGGTGTTGTTTACAACCAAATAAGTGCCGTTGTTATGCCCGCAAAACAAATCGCCATCAATTTCTGTTAAATTCCAAACTTGCCCTTGAGAACCTTCAATAAATTGTAATCTACCATCAGCATCAATAAAATACAATCCGGTATTGCTGCCAATATAAATGGTATTTTTATAGTTGATGATGTCATATACCGCACCAAGTTTTCCTGAAATATCGTTATAAAAATAATTGGGCGTATTCAAATCAACAAAGGCAATTCCGTTATCCAGTCCCAGCCAAAGCTCATTGTTTTCTGAAACAAATTGTCCCAACACGGTATTGTTTATGAGTCCTATTTCTTTGTTGATGTTAAATAGGATATTTCCGGAGTTATCGGTGATATAAATTCCGTTTTTTATGGTGCCAAAAAGCATATTGCCATTGGGCAATTGTGAAAATTTATTGAGTTGGTGTTTTTTAATGACAGAATTTATGGGAGTTTCCCAGGAAGTAATTTTGTTATTATTCAACAAATAAGAACCTCCCAGCGCGGTGTTTACTAAAAATTGGGTATCGTTTTTTGCTGTTATTGAAATGATTTTCGCATATTTTAATTTTTCAGCGTAAAAGAAAGGTTTTAGTTGTTGATTTTCCAGCACAAAAATTCCGTTATCCAAAGTCGCAACGTATAATTTGCCTTTTATAACATCACAAGACATAATGGTAGCAGACAAATTGTGTGAGGTAATCTTTCCGTCTTTATAAATATGGATGTTTAAAAATGACCGAAATACAACTGCATCACCAAACAAAACTATTTGCCAATATTCTTCATCTTTAGATACGTTTATTTTCTTGGAGGCAGTAAGCAGGGAAGTGTATACCAAAGCGCCTTTATTGTTTCTTGAGAAATAGCCAAACTCCTCATAAGAACCCACGTAAATTTTATTTTGATGAACCAATAAAGAACGAATGGTGGTTTTATTGGGCATTTCCCAAAGGTTCCAATTGATGCCATCAAATTCCAGAAGCCCGTTGTTATTTGCCACAAATAATTTTCCGTCTGCAGCTTTGGCAATGTCCCAATTTTGATTGCCTGCCTTGTATTCGTAAAGCGTATAATTATTTAAATAATGCGCATATTGCGCCTGAAGAAGTTGAGATATTAAAACCGCAATCAGAAAACAAAAGGTATTTTTAATGTAATTGGTAAACCTCATAAATAATTTTAAACGTCTTTATTTTGTGCAAAAACAAATCTGGCGGAAAATAAAAAGACCTGAGCAAAATACAAATTATTCCTGAATAATAGCTTTTAGTGTTCTATTAAAAAATACAAATTTTTTAGAAGCAATTGGGCTAAAATTATTTTTGAATCATAAAAACAATTACGAAATAAGAACCAATTAAGAAAAATTTAACAGTCTTAAATATGGGGAAAATGATTTTAAAACGACATACTGATTAATATTGTTTAATTTTGAAAATTATTATAAAAGAAACCAAGCTTTTGTATGAAACGAGCATTACAAATTTTGAGACCTAAAAGAATGATTAATGGCGAACAGCATCTGTTACCTCTAAAAAATAAAATTTAAACAGATGAAAAAAATATTTTTCCTTTTGGCGTTTTTTGCGCTGGTTAATTCAAGTTTTGCCCAAATTCACGACCCGGTAAAGTGGTCAACTTCCGTAGAAAAAATTTCAGATACAGAATACAATTTAATTACGACAGCAACCATTGAAGCAAAATGGCATTTGTATTCGCAAAATGTTCCTGCCGACGGGCCAATACCAACTTCTTTTTTGTTTAAAAAAAGCGCTGATTTTAAGGTAGTTGGAAAGACTTCTGAAGAAAAAGGTGTTACCGTTCATGACCCTGTTTTTGACATGGAAATTAAGTACTTTGAAAACAAGGCCGTTTTTAAACAACGCGTTAAAATAAACAATACAAAAGCTTTTAAAATTTCAGGAGAAGTAGAGTTTATGGTTTGTGACGATGCAAGTTGCTTGCCGCCAACAACAATAGATTTGACATTTTCAATTCCCGCTAATAAGGTATCTGCGGCGATTGTGAATACTGATAAAAATACAGAAGTTTCAGAGGAGCCAAATGAAGATACCGTGAATGACAGCATTCAGGCAACGGAAACAATTGACGACAAAACTACAGATGAGAATAAAGAACCTGTTGCGGCAGTTGCTGCCACAAACAGCAATAAAACAACAAATAAAAGCTTGTTAACCATATTTATCATTGCGTTCTTCTCAGGTTTTGCGGCATTGTTAACGCCTTGTGTTTTTCCAATGATTCCTATGACGGTGAGTTTCTTTACCAAACAAAGTAAAAGCAAAGCCGAAGGAATTAGAAATGCCATCATTTACGGTATTTCCATAGTTTTAATTTATGTGCTTTTGGGCTTGTTGGTGAGCGCTGTTTTTGGCGCCGACGCCTTGAATGCGTTATCCACCAATGTTTGGTTTAACATCATTTTCTTTTTATTGTTAGTTGTTTTTGCGGTTTCCTTTTTGGGTGCCTTTGAAATTGTTTTGCCTAGTTCTTGGGGAACAAAAGTTGATGCACAAGCAGACAGAGGAGGAATCATCGGCATATTTTTTATGGCATTGGCGCTGGCCATTGTTTCGTTTTCTTGTACAGGACCCATTGTTGGAACTTTATTGGTTGAAGCTGCTGCAGGAGGAAATCAGATTGGCCCAATCGTTGGAATGTTAGGATTTTCATTGGCCTTGGCCATTCCATTTGCATTGTTTGCCGCTTTTCCTGGTTGGTTAAATTCATTGCCAAAATCGGGCGGATGGTTAAATACAGTGAAAGTGGTGTTGGGATTTTTGGAATTGGCTTTGGCGTTTAAATTTTTATCGAATGCCGATTTGGTGTTACAGCTTCATTGGCTGGAAAGAGAGGTTTTCTTATCAATATGGATTACCATATTTTTGGCCTTGGCATTCTATCTTTTTGGAAAAATTCAATTGCCGCACGATTCTCCTTTAACACATATTTCAGTAGGAAGGTTAAGTTTGGGAATGCTTTCATTGGCTTTTGCCATTTATATGATTCCAGGTTTGTGGGGCGCGCCTTTAAATTTAATCAGTGCTTTTCCACCTGCGCAACATTACAGTGAATCACCTTACGGGGTCGGATTTTCAAGAATGAATAGCGGCATGCCTTCAGGAGAAAATATAGAAATACCGGATGGTGCGCATTTAATGCCACCTCACAATATTTTGGCTTTTAACGATTACGACAAAGGTTTGGCCTACGCCAAAAAAGTAAATAAGCCGGTGATGATCGATTTTACAGGTCATGCTTGCGTAAATTGCCGTAAAATGGAACAAAATGTATGGCCAAAAGATGAAATTCTTCCAATCCTTAAAAACGAAGTGGTTTTAATTTCCCTATATGTGGACGATAAAAGACCGCTTGCCGATGGCGAGGAAATTGAATCCAAATTATATCCGGGGAAAAAGTTAAAATACATCGGACAAAAATGGAGCGAATTCCAAATTATAAATTACGGAGCCAACGCACAGCCATTTTATGTTTTGATGGATCATAATGAGGAAAATTTAATAGAACCTGTTGCCTATACGCCAAATGTGGAGGAATATCACAATTGGCTTAAAAAAGGAATCGAAAATTTTAAATAGGCATTTTTTAAGCAACAAATCACAGAGGTATAAACCAATATTTTTTCAATAGGGATGTCAACAAAATCAGCAATCGAAACCCAAAATCAACCTTCTGAATTAGAATCCTATTTTCAACAATTCAGAAAGCATATTATTGGCGTTGACCAAACTTTTGAATCGCCATACGGTCAAAAGAAAATTATTTATACCGATTGGACTGCAAGCGGCAGATTGTATCGCCCGATTGAAGAAAAATTACTGAATGATTTTGGTCCTTTTGTGGCCAATACGCATACAGAAACTTCCATCACAGGATCGGCAATGACCATGGCGTATCACAAAGCGCGATCTATCATCAAAGCTCATGTAAATGCTTCCAAAGAAGATGTTTTAATCACTTCCGGAACAGGAATGACGGGCGTTGTCAACAAGTTTCAACGTATTTTAGGGTTGCGGGTTTCAGAAAACATCAAAAAATACGCTGCAATTCCTGCGGATTTAAAACCCATCGTATTCATCACACATATGGAGCATCATTCCAACCAAACTTCCTGGCTGGAAACCATTGCCGATGTTGAAATTATTCCTTGTCAGGAATCAGGTTTAATTTGTTTTGACAGTTTTGAAAAGCTCCTGATTCAGCATAAAGACAGGCCCATAAAAATAGCTTCAGTAACCGCATGCTCCAACGTAACGGGCATTGTGACCGATTATCATAAAATCGCAAAAATGATTCACAGCTATGGCGGATTGTGTTTTGTGGATTTTGCCTGTTCGGCGCCGTATGTTGAAATAAATATGCATCCCAACGATGAAGAATCCTATTTAGATGCTATTTTCTTTTCTCCGCACAAATTTTTAGGCGGCCCGGGATCTTTGGGTGTGCTGATTTTCAATAAAAAATTGTATAAAAATATGGTTCCCGACAATCCGGGCGGTGGCACCGTGAATTACACAAATCCTTGGGGAAACCATGATTATATTGATGATATTGAAACCCGTGAAGACGGTGGAACGCCTGGTTTTTTGCAAACCATAAAAATTGCTTTGGCCATTCAGCTGAAAGAAAAAATGGGCGTTAAAAATATTTTGGCGCGCGAACATGAACTTATTGATATGGTGTTTGCAAAACTGACCAAAATTCCGAATCTTCAATTATTGGCCGGTCAGCACAAGGACCGTTTGGGTGTTTTTTCTTTTTTTATTGAAAATGCGCACTTTAATTTGGTTGTTAAATTGTTAAATGACCGATTTGGCGTTCAAACCCGAGGAGGTTGCTCTTGCGCAGGAACTTATGGCCATTTTTTGCTGCATGTAGATCAGCAGACTTCAAAAAATATTGAAGAAAAAATCAGTGAAGGATGTCTGGTTGAAAGACCGGGATGGATTCGTATGTCTATTCATCCAACAATTACAAACGAAGAAATATTGTACGTTTGCGAAAGCATCAAACAAGTTGCAGAAAATATTGAAGAATGGCGCAATGATTATCAATATGATGCCATAAAAAACGAGTTTACACATAAAACTGCCCAGCCAATAGAAAATGAATTGGTAAATAATTGGTTCAAGTAATTGTTATTGGGCAACAAATTTTTCTATATTTGGGCTTAAATAATTAAATACATTGATGGATAATTTTATGTTCTTTCTTAAAGAAGGGCTTTTTCATGTACTGGATTGGAACGCTTATGATCACGTGCTTTTTTTGATTGCTTTGGTTGTGGTGTACGATTTCAAAAATTGGCAAAAAATATTGTGGCTCATAACACTGTTTACCATTGGGCACACGCTCTCCCTTATTTTATCGGCCTATAAAATTGTGACCATAAGTCAAAACTGGATTGAATTTTTAATTCCCGTAACCATTTTAATAACGGCTTTGGTGAACGTGTTTTTTGCGAAAAACGCCACAAAACTGGCAAAAACAAACACCAATTTATTTTTTGCGCTGTTTTTTGGTTTAATTCATGGCCTCGGATTTTCCGGTTATTTTAAAATATTGATAGGCAGTTCAACCGAAAAATTAATTCCGTTATTGGAATTTGCCCTGGGGATTGAAATAGCACAACTGATTGTTGTTCTTGCAATTTTGATCATCGGACTTATTTTTCAAACCGTTTTTCGTTTTCCGAAGCGCGACTGGATTTTGATCATTTCATCCATCGTAATCGGGTTGGTGTTGCCAATCCTGAAAGCAACCATATTTTGGTAAAAAATTAACGTAGAGTTTATTAGAATCTTAGTACTTTTGAACTTCTAAAAAATTTATGAACAAGAAACAATTAAAATACGACCAAGCTTATATGCGAATGGCATTTGAGTGGTCTAAATTATCATATTGCGAAAGAAAACAAGTGGGCGCATTAATTGTCAAAGATAGAATGATTATTTCTGACGGTTTTAATGGTACGCCAACTGGTTTTGAAAATCCATGCGAAGATAAGGAAGGAAATACAAAGTGGTATGTATTGCATGCCGAAGCAAATGCCATATTAAAAGTGGCAGCTTCAACGCAATCTTGCAAAGATTCTACCTTATATATTACCTTGTCTCCATGCAAAGAATGCAGTAAATTAATCCATCAATCTGGAATAAAAAGAGTAGTTTATGCGAATGCCTATAAAGATGAAACAGGGTTGGAGTTTTTAGAAAAAGCAGGTGTTGAACTTACCCATCTTAAAAATTTATAATGACAAAAAGAAAAGTATATTTTCCCTTAATTGTCGGCATTGCCATAGCCGTAGGGATATTTATTGGCAGCACTTTTAACTTTCAAAATAAATCGGTTTTATTTAGCTCAAATTCAAATGAAGCAAAAATAAAACGTTTAATAAACTACATAGAGTATGATTATGTTGATAAAGTAAATACAGACAGTTTACTTGATGATGCCATTACTACGATGTTGGCAAATTTAGACCCACATTCTGTTTACATTCCAAAAGATGAATTACAGCGTGTTACCGAAAGTATGCAGGGAAAATTCGCTGGCATTGGAGTTAGTTTTATTGTTCATGACGATTCTGTTGCGGTAAGCAGCGTTATTAAAGGCGGACCAAGCGAAAAAGCAGGAATAAAGGCTGGAGACAGAATTATTATAGCAAATAGTGATACATTATTTGGTAAAAGTCTGATGAAAAAGGCTGGCATTGCTGAAATTGAACGGGGAACGATTGAAGGTAACAGAAAAATGAGTGACGCCGTCATGAAAGCCCTTAAAGGCGAACCTGATACCAAAGTGAATGTATTGGTTTACCGACGATCAACCAATCAAAAGTTAAAATTTCCAATTACACGCGGTGATGTTTCAATCACAAGCGTTTCAGCACATTATATGATCAACAATAGGTTGGGATACATTAAAGTTGATCGGTTTGCAAGAACCACTTACCAGGAATTTAAAAAAGCATTGGATGAACTGATAGGAAAAGGAATGACTTCTTTGGCGCTTGATTTACGAGGAAATCCGGGCGGCTACATGGACATTGCCAACATGATTGTTGATGAGTTTTTAGAGGATGGCAAATTAATTGTTTTCACCAAAAATAAAAACGGCGCCGTTGACAAATCATTCTCAACTGAAAAAGGCGATTTTGAACACGGTAAAATATTTGTGTTAATCGACCAAAATTCAGCCTCGGCAAGTGAAATTGTTGCGGGTGCACTTCAGGACAACGACAAAGGCACCATTGTTGGCAGACGCTCTTT
>DATIRG010000396.1:0-3634 GCA_035470005.1 Lutibacter sp.
CTTTTGCCATTTTTATAACTGTGGTTTAAATTTCCGTCTTCCTGCAACTGTTTGGTGTATAAAAATGTCGCATTTTTTATGGCGGCATCTAAAAAACGTTGCTCGTTAAAAACCGAATAGGCATCCACATAACCTTTCAGCATCAAGGCATTCCAGGAAGTTAACGAGTTGTCGTCGAGTCTTGGCGGTTCTTTTTTGGCGCGTTCCTTTAGCAAGGTTTTTTGCCAGTACACCACTTTATTTTCGAGTTCCGTTATTAAAATCGCATGCTTTTTGGCAACTTCCGCATCACTGTTTTTTCTGATCAACACATAATTATCGTGTTCCCAAAGTCCGTAATAATTAACATTGTAATAATCGGCAAACAAGTCGTAATCTTTTCCTAAAATGGATTTCAATTCATTTTTGGTCCAAACATAAAAAGCACCTTCTTCCAGTTTTCCATCCGCATTAAGACTATCGGCATCCAAAGATGAGTAAAAAGCGCCTTCATCAGTGGTAAGTTCGCGTTCAATAAATTCAAGCGAATGGTACACTGTTTTTTTATACAGTTCATTTTTGGTGGCCTGATAAGCTTCAGCGTATAAACTCACCAATTGTCCGTTGTCGTAAAGCATTTTCTCAAAATGCGGTACATGCCATTTTGCATCGACCGAATAGCGCGAAAATCCGCCGCCAATTTGGTCATAAATACCGCCATAAGCCATTTTTGTGAGGGAAGTATTCACATAATTCAACATTTCCTCATTTCCTGAACGAACTGCATAATTCAACAAAAACTGGTAATTGTTAGGCATCGGAAACTTTGGAGCGCCTTTTCTTCCACCCAAATCAACATCCATATTTTGTTTCCATTCATGTACGGCATGGTCCAAATCGGCCACCGCAAAAGCTTCCTTTTTGTCGTTAAATGCCATCAAATCCGAATTTTTAATGCCTTCAGTCAATCTTTCGGCATATTCAATCGCTTTTTCCGGTGTTGCTGAATACAAATTTGCCAACTGCTCCAGCGCATTAATCCAGTTGTCTTTGGGGAAATACGTGCCGCCCCAAATAGGTCTTCCGTCGGGTAAAGCCACGCAGTTTAATGGCCAGCCACCTCGACCGGTAATTAATTGGATGGCGTTCATATAAACCTGGTCAACATCGGGACGCTCTTCCCGGTCGACTTTTATATTGATGAAATACTTGTTCATTACGGCTGCCACTTCTTCATTTTCAAAACTTTCGTGCTCCATCACATGACACCAATGGCAGGAAGAATAACCCACGGAAATTAACAACAATTTATCTTCTTTTTTGGCTAGCGCCAGAGTTTCCTTATTCCACGCATACCAGTTTACGGGATTGTGCGCGTGTTGCAACAAGTACGGACTTGTTTCCTTTAAGAGGCTGTTGTTGAATTTATGTTCGGGCATTTTGAGCGCTTTTTTTGTTTGAAATTTGTTAAAATGAGTAAAAAAGAAGGCATAAAAACAATATCCTTAATTTTTTATAAATATAGTAAATTGTAAATTCATTTTGTGTTACCTGCTTTACGATTGGATTAAATTTTAAGGAATGTTGCCATCAGGCTTTTTGACATTTTTCTCTAACAACAGTAAAATAACAGAATCTCAGATCAGCGTATGCACTAAGATTTTCAACAAACTAAAAATCAGTTTTGTGTTTTGTAACATAAAAACTATTTTTGATATGCAATATAGAAAAACAAGTTTTCTGGAATTTAATCGGAAAATTGTAACAAACAATATAAAATTGCAACCTATAACAAAAAACAACAATAAAAAGATACTATTACATTGTTTAATTATTTTTTAAAAGAGATATTGAATAGTCCTTAGTTTTCCTTTATCATTCAAAACAAAAAAATTGTGTATTTTTAAAGCCTCTTAAATTATCAAGTATGAAAAAAATAACGCTCCTGCTGCTTCTTTTGTTAACTATCACCCTAAAGGCACAAATGAAAGCTGATGATGTAAAAACTTTTACCCTAAAAAACGGGATGAAATTCCTTGTGGTGGAAGATTTCTCCATCCCAAACGCCAATATGTATTTATTTTACAAAGTTGGAAGCCGAAACGAATATCAAGGAATTACAGGCTTGTCACATTTTTTTGAACATATGATGTTCAATGGCGCAAAAAAATACGGGCCAAAGCTTTTTGACCAAACGATGGAATTTAACGGTGGCGCCAATAATGCATATACCACTAAAGATGTTACCGTTTACACCAATTGGTTTCCCGCAACTGCCATGGAAGTTATTTTCGATTTGGAAGGTGACCGGATTTCTAGTCTTAGCATCGATCCTAAAATTGTAGAAAGCGAAAGAGGCGTTGTTTTAAGTGAGCGAAGCACAGGACTTGAAAATTCGCCTTGGCGGGTTTTATCAGAATCTGTTGAGGCCACTGCTTTTATAGAACATCCTTATCATTGGTCGGTTATTGGTTATGAAGACGATATGAAAAACTGGAAACAAAAAGATTTGGAGCGTTATTTTAAAATGTATTACGCGCCCAATAATTGTGTGGTGGTTGTTTCCGGAGCCATCAAAATGGCTGAAGTTAAACGATTGGCCGAAAAATATTTGGAATCTATTCCCGCCCAACCTGAACCTCCCAAAATAACCATTGCAGAACCGGCTCAGACAGGAGAACGAAGAATTACGGTGCAAAAAGAAGTTGCTAATCCGTATTTAATAGTCGCTTATCATACGCCCGAAACTAAGCATGAAGATTATTATGCATTGAATATCCTTAGCGCAGTGCTTTCAAGAGGGCAATCTTCAAGGCTTTATGCGGAACTTGTGAGTAAACAGCAATTGGCCACTTCGGTATTTACCGATTTTGGTGACAGCTTCGACCCTAATCTTTTCGCTATTTATGCCATCGCAAATAAAAATGTAAATCATTTGGATTTGGAGAATGCCATTTATGCTGAAATTGAAAAAATAAAAAATGATGGCATCAGTGAAATTGAACTTCAGAAAATTAAAAACCAAAAATTGATGGAGTTTTACAATCAGGTAGAAACCCTCAACGGAAAGTCGAACAATATTGGAACTTATGAAGTGTTTTTTGGCGATTATAAAAAAATGTTCGATGCGCCAAATAATTACAACAAAATAAAAGTGGCAGATGTGCAAAACGTCGCTAAAAAATATTTTGCGAAAAGCAACAGAACAGTAGGTGTCTTAAAAACAAATACAGAAGAATAATTTTATGGAACGCAACACACAAAAACTCATCATCATCTGCCTATTTTTGTTCACTTTTTCAAACATATCGGCACAAGGCTTTAAATTACCTGAATACACAAATTTTAAATTACCAAACGGACTTACGGTTTATTTGATGGAACAACGTGACGTTCCTGTGATTAGTGTTTCCGCAATTTTGCCTGCTGGCGCTATTTATGATCAAGAAAAGAACGGATTGGCATATTTAACAGCCAAAGCACTAAAACACGGAACAAAAAATTTCAGCAAATCAAAACTTGATGAAGAAATTGACTTCATCGGTGCCTACATCGGCACAGATGCATCGAAAGAATTTGCCAGTGTTTCATCAAAATTTGCGGCAAAAGATCAAGACAAAATGCTTGCTCTGATTAAAGAAATATTGCTCGATCC
>DATIRG010000397.1:0-1892 GCA_035470005.1 Lutibacter sp.
CGCACAGGCAAATTGCCTCGGCTTTTAAACCAATTTTATATGCCACTGCTTTTGAAAATGATTTTGAACCCTGCAATTATTTGGAGAATGAGGAAAAAGTTTATTCAGAATACGAAAATTGGGCGCCTAGAAATTTCGACCACAAATTCACCCCAGACAGTACGGTGGCATTATGGTATTCGTTAACGCATTCCATGAACCTGCCAACGGTTGATTTGTACTTTAAAGTGGGCAGGCAAAAGCTGCTGAATACCTGCAGCAAACTAAATTTTCCCAAAATAAAGGACAATGCGCCATCAATAGCGTTGGGCACGCTCGATTTATCGCTTGTCGAAATTGTGAGCGCATATGGTGCTTTCGCCAATAAAGGCCAAACAACCGAGCCTGTGATGATTGATAAAATTACCGATGCTAAAGGAAAAATACTTTACAAAAGAGAAGCTTCCGAATTTGAAAGGGTTTTCAGCGTAAAAACCAGTCAAATGATTACCGCCATCTTAGAAAATGTAATAAATCACGGAACGGGAACCAGAATTCGAAACCAATTTGGTGTTCGGGCAGACATCGCAGGAAAAACAGGCACGGCACAAAATTACTCCGATGCTTGGTTTATTGCCTATACGCCCGACATAGTGATTGGCACCTGGGTTGGCGCCAGCACACCCGATGTTCATTTTTACAGCGGGCAAGGTTCAGGATCTGCATTGGCATTGCCTATTGCCGGAAATGTGCTTCGTGGCATTGAAAACAACGCAAAATTGAGAAAACAGTTCCTTACCCCATTTTCAATTCCTTTTCCTATTTATGATGATATGCAATGTGATCCTTACCGCCAAACTGGAATTAAAGGTTTTTTCAGAAGGTTGTTTAATTAAGGTTTTATTATATTTGAAAAGTCTTTTAAAGCTCAAATGATGCAACTACCGCCTTATGACACTTTCCCCGTTATTTCTGACGGTAAAACAAGATTGAGACAAATCATTGAATCAGATTTGAATGACCTTCTTGAAATTTCATATTACGATGCCAAACAGGCAAAAAACCTAGCACAAGCGATTGAAATGCAGGCGAAAATAAACAAGGATTATGATGAAGGAAATTCTATTCATTGGGGAATTGAGGAGCTTTCATCAAATAAAATTGTGGGAACTTGCGGTTATTATCGCGGACTTGGCAAAGGTGAAGGAGAGTTGGGCTGTGTTTTATTACCTCAATTTAGAAAACAAGGTTTTATGACAAATGCGATGCAGCTGGCAATTGATTTCGGACTTAAAAATATGGAGCTGGAACGAATCTGGGCCGTCACATCCAAACAAAATAACCAAGCCATAAAACTTCTTGAACGACTCAACTTTATCAAATTGAACGATTTGCCGGATGATGAAATTGAATATGAATTGAAAAGATAAAGATCATCACAAACGGCGCCGCCTTTTTTATGAAATAATTTAAAATGATCAGCGTTTTATACATAAACCTTTTTGTTAAATTCACCAAGAAAATGAAAAAAACAGCAATTTTACTGATGATTGGATTTTTAGCTTTTGCCTGTAAAAATACTGATAAACAACCTGAAAATTCATCCGACAAAACGGAACAATTAACCTTTAAAAATGATTCCTTAGCAAAGGAAATTGTTGGTCTAAAAAGTTTAAACGATTCTTTAATGAAATTAAGCCAGACGCAGAAAAATTTCTGGTTCGATAAAGATTTTAATGGTGCTCATTTAACTCGGAAGGGAATTACAAATCCGGAAGAATTTGTCGAAAATGCGCTGCGTAAAAGAAACGATTTGATTCCTAATGATGCTGTTTTGGGCGGAACGATGAATTTCGGGAAAATTCAATTGCTCGGAAATAAATGGATCATTGCCGATTATAGTGACGGGCATA
>DATIRG010000398.1:0-1961 GCA_035470005.1 Lutibacter sp.
CCCATTATTTAAAATTAAATGGCAATATTGATTTGGTGGGCGAATCACAATTGGTTCAAAAAAGGTATGGGGTATATGACACCAATTTCCCTTACAATTTTTCAACAATTCAGTTTGGTGAAAGTATTTTTGATGCAGCCAGCACAGGTAAAATTGAACGCGACCAGCAAGGGAAAAAGAATAGTTTTAATTACAATTATTGGTCATCACCGGTAACGCGTCAAGGCGCAGCAAATAATGCACCATATAAACTTCCTGATGTTTTAAGAGATGGTACAAATTCTGCTATTCCAAGAAACATTAATTTTGTTGATGGGGCTTATTCGGCAGATGGCCCAGTTGAAAGTCCAATAAAAATAACCAGCAGATGGATATGGACTTATAGGGCGACGATAGGTGCCGACCCTTGGGCTAATTATTATCAGTGGGTTAACGTTGGGTATTGGGGTTCAATTAATGTAGGAGATGGATATACGATGAAAGGAACCGGAGGCGCAGCGCCAATTTCCGAAACGCAAAATTATGTTTTTGTAGGGAAACCCAATTCGGGGGATATTACAACCACGCAATTGAATCCCAATCAAATTTATTTGATAGGGAATCCTTATCCTTCCGCATTGGATGCCAATGAATTTATAAAAAACAATTTAAATGTTTTTGATGGCGCACTGCGTTTTTGGGATCATTTTGGTTTATCTAATAATCATTTATTGGCTCAGTATGAAGGCGGCTATGCAACTTATAACTTATCTGGTGGTGTTCCTGGTGCATCAAATGTGCTATTAACTGCATTTACTGGTGAAGTTAGTTCAAAAATACCTGAGCGTTATATACCTGTAGGACAAGGATTTTTTGTAGATGCTGATGATACAACAACACCTGGAAATTTAAATTTCAAAAACGGTCAGCGGGTATTTAAACGTGAAGTTGTTACTGGAACAAATAGCGGATCGCTATTTATGAAAACAGCAACGTCTAAAAAATCCAATACTCAGGAAATGCAAGAAACAACGGCCGATAACAGACCAAAAATCAGATTGACATTTATTTCTTCATTAGGGTTTCATCGTCCGTTATTGGTTACTATGGATAAAAACACTTCAAATCAATTTGATTTTGGTTATGACGCGCCGTTGAATGAAAACAACAAAGAAGACATGTATTGGCAACTTGGTCAGCGTAAATTAGTCATTCAGGGTGTCAATAATTTTAATGAAAACCAGGAATTGCCGTTGGGACTTAAAATTGCAAAAACCGGTTTGGCTAGCATAAAAATTCAAGAAGTCCAATATATTGACGAAAATACAACCTTGCATATAAAAGATAAATTTACAGGCAAAACACACAATATTTCTCATAAACCTTTTGAAATTGAGCTGGAACCGGGCACGTATTTAGACCGATTTGCCTTAATTTTTAGATATCAAAAATTGGTGGCAGAAGATTTGGGAACAGATATTTTGTTAGTGGAACCAGTTCTTGAAGACCATAATTATCATGTATTTATGAACAATACCATTGCCGAATTGCAGATAAAAAACAATGGCACCGATGAAATACGAAGCATTACCCTTTTCAATATTTTGGGGCAAACGATGATGACGTGGAACAAAGAACTGAACAGAAGAATTATTTCATTGCCTGTAAAACTGGCAACAGGGGTTTATATGGTTCAAATAAATACGATAAACGGCACATTTAATAAAAGAATCATTATTGAATAGACAAATGAATTTGGTTTTTCGCTATACCGGATTGCTTAGCGTTACCAGGAATGATTTTGATTAAAAATAAAAAATAGGGATTTTATTGATAGATCACACTAAAAAAATGCGAAGAAAAATCTTGACATATTTATGTTGTGTGCTTATGCTGTTTGTGGTTGACTCTGTTTTTGCGAAGAAAAAGGATCCGCCAGCACCCCCAAACAATAAAAATAATGATGTGCCACCTCCTGGTTT
>DATIRG010000399.1:0-4493 GCA_035470005.1 Lutibacter sp.
AAAAAAGCTGTCAGAAAATTGAATTTTCTGACAGCTTTTTTTTATTCGGTAATTAATTCCCGCTTTGAAAATCCCTGAAACAGTATCGCGATACCCATCACCAACATACAACCAAATAAATTCAGCCATAAATAAGGCATCCAATCATACATATAGCCAACAATTACAATGACTTGCGTGATTAATGCCGCCACAAAAACAGCATTGCTTTTAACGTATTTCACAAAAAATGCCAGTAAAAATATGCCCAAAATGTTTCCGTAAAAAATAGAACCGATGATATTGACCAGCTGAATTAAATTGTCAAATAAATTGGCAAAACAGGCAAATGTGATTGCCAATATTCCCCACAACAGCGTAAACCATTTTGAAACTTTCACATAATGCCGGTCGTCTTTTACGGTCTTTTCATTTCTTTTATACAAATCGATAACCGTTGTGCTCGCCAAAGCATTGAGTTCGGAAGCGGTGCTGGACATAGCTGCAGAAAGAATTACCGCCAGCAACAAACCAATCAATCCTCTTGGAAGATTGTTGAGAATAAAATGAATAAAAACATAATCTTTATCATTGGTTTCAACCAAATTATTGGCTTTTTTGATGATTTCTTTGGCTTGTTCCCTGTTTTCCAATTCTAACAAATTCAGGGCCTGAATTTCCTTTACAGATTTTTCCTGTTGAAGTGTGTTGTTTTCGCTTTCAAGAGAAATTCCGTAGTTCAAATTCGCAACAGATTTGCTTTTCTCAATCTCTAAATGTTTATTTTCCAGCGCTTTATATTCTTCGGAATAAATCGAATTTTTAACGGCTGTATCGGCTGCCGGATTGAAATTTAAGGGTGAAGCGTTGAATTGATAAAAAACAAAAACCATCACACCCACCAATAGAATAAAAAATTGCATAGGCACTTTTAACAATCCGTTAAAAATAAGTCCGAGTTGCATTTCTTTCATTGATTTCCCCGACAAATAGCGTTGCACCTGACTTTGGTCGGTTCCAAAATAAGACAGAGCTAAAAAGCTTCCGCCGATGATGCCACTCCAAAAAGTATAGCGATTTTCAAAATTAAAAGAGAAATCCAGTACTTCCATTTTACCGCTGGCACCGGCAATTTTTAGGGCTTTCGAAAAAGTAATGTCAGCCGGTAAATAACTGACGATTAAATAAAATGCCACAAACATTCCGAAAAAAATGACGGCCATTTGCTGTTTTTGGGTAACGCTTACCGCTTTTGTTCCACCGGTTACGGTATAAATAATTACCAAAGCGCCAATAATAATGTTTAAAGTGTTCAAATCCCAGCCCAAAACGGCCGATAAAATAATGGCTGGCGCAAAAATGGTGATTCCGGCTGCCAAACCACGTTGAATTAAGAATAAAATCGCGGCTATGGTTCTGGTTTTTAAATCGAATCGGGTTTCTAAATATTCATAGGCAGTAAAAACGTTTAATCGGTGGTAAATAGGGATGAAAACCAAACAAATAACCACCATCGCAATGGGTAGTCCGAAATAAAATTGTACAAAACCCATGCCGCTGTGAAATGCCTGACCGGGCGTTGATAAAAAGGTAATGGCACTGGCTTGCGTTGCCATAACAGAGAGACCAATAGTCCACCATTTTGCTTCACTCCCGCCTTTAATATAGTCGGTTACGTTTTTGCTTCCCTGTGTTTTCCATGCACCATACAAAACAATAAATCCCAATGTGCCAATAAGCACCAACCAGTCCAGCCACTGCATATCAGGAGAAATTTTTCATGATGACATAAAACAGCACAATATAAATCGCATTGACAATTAAAACGACCGTATATTCCTTTTTCCAGATGTATTTTTGTTTTTCCATCTTAGTTTTTTAAAGGTTTTTCCATCTTATTTTTCCCTATTGACATCATATTTGCAAACAATTTATAAGCACCTGAAACGCCGTCAGGCAATTCCCTGAAAAAACTTAATCCGGTGTAAATAAAATTCCCTTTGCCGTATTTGGCAACCAGCAAACTTCCTTTGCTTTCGGGGTCGTTTTCATCGTTCATGCTTAAAATTGCTTCAAATTTCGGATCCCATTCGCTTGGGAAATACAAACCGCGTTCCTGAACCCAGCCTTCAAAATCCTTATCCGTAATTTTATTGGGGAAATTCAACAGTTCGTGGGCTGGATTGATCATACGAACTTCGGCATCTTCTTCTGTAACCCTGTTGTTCGATAATTTTAAAGGAAATGGTGCCGGTGCATCAACTTTAAGTCGGGAATTGGTGTTGTACTGCACAATTAAAGTCCCGCCGTTTTCGGTATAACTGTGCAAGAATTTTTGATAAAATTTCGCACGATCATTGGTGTTATAAGCCCTGATGCCAAGCACAATCGCATCGAAATTCACCAATTTTTCAGGTGTGATATCATCCTCATTTAGTTCAACAACGGTATAGCCTATTTGACGTAAAGCAGTTGGAACAGCATCACCGGCGCCCTGAATATAGCCAATGATTTGTCCTTTTTTCTCAATGGTTAACCGAACTAATTTTGCTTCTGAAGGCATAATCACCGATTGAAACGGAATGTGATCGTAATTAATTTCAACCAATTCATTGGTGTATTTGTTGTTGCCAATTTGCACCACCGGATTGATAAATACTTCAGCTGCCTCGGAAGGTGGCTTCACTTCAAATTCAAAATTTTGCTCTGCGCCTTTTTCTTTTAGATTGAATGTAAAAATTTTTGGGGAAACATTCCAAAATTCGGGAATGTTTAATGACAAGTTTCCACTTAAATTTTCTTTGATGGCTTTCACCTTAACGCTGATTTTTTGTGCTTTTTCATCGGCGAAAATATAGGCTTTTTCACCAAATGCAGCAGAAACTTCGGGCAGTATTTCAAAAGGTTTGTACACCTCTCCTTTTACGGGATCGTTGTATTTGTAAACCACATTTTTGGCAAAAGGAATGACAAATCCGTTAAAATTTACTTTGAAATTAGCCACAATCATTCTTGGGGTTTCGGGCAAACCAATCAAGCTTTGGTCGGAAACCTGATACATTCCTATACTTCCTTTTTCGCGCAGCCAATACGGTGAAGTTTGCTTAATTTCTGCAGGGATTTCAACTCCCAAAGTAAAAGTGTTTGCAGTATTTTGCTTTAAAGAAACCAAAGAATCCAATCGCGCATTTAAAGGTGAAATTTCCACTGATTCCAGCGAAATATTTGCATTACTCCTGTTCACCGCTTCAATTTTCAAGGTATTTTTTGAACTAGCCGTTGTTGATGCATTATTGGCCACAACTTCCAAATACAATCCGGCGCAAGCCGCAATGATTTCTTTAATTTCATCGGATTTCAGTTGTTTCCAATGGTCATCTTTCAATTGCTGAATTAATTTATAGGCTTCAATTAAACCAGGAATGCTCGCTGACGGATTTCTAAAATTGTAATCAGCTTCAACTTTATGTAAAATTTTCCCAATTTCCTTTCCGCCTTCAACGCGATTCCACGAAGTGTCTATGCCGTCAAAAACATTTTTATTTACAGGAAAATCCCCTTTCAAAAACTCTAAATATTCCTTTTCTGTGCCTCTTGAACCGGTGCTTCCAAAACCTTGTGATTCGTGTCTGCTCCTGCTCAAAGAAGATATTTCACTGTTAGACAATCCTTTGCTTACATAATATGTACCGATTTCAAGCGACAATAAATTGGTTTTATCGGCCTTATTAAAATTTTCTTCACTTCCGTAAAACCACCAGGACGTGTTAAAAAACAATCGTTTTGGCTGCCAAACGGCATCGTTTTTCAAATGTGTTTTGTAGGTTTTGTCAGATGCCAAGTCAAATGCATCTATTCCTAACATTGCAGAAGCCGTATGATGGCCGTGCGTGGTTCCCGGAGTTTTGTGATTGAATCTGTTGATAATGACATCGGGTTTTAATTTTCTGATGGTTGCCACCACATCATTTAAAACGGCTTCCTTATTCCACATATTTAGCGTTTCATCGGGATGTTTTGAATAACCAAAATCGTTGGCACGCGTAAAAAATTGTTCGCCGCCGTCTATGCGTCTTGCCGCCAATAATTCCTGCGTTCTGATAACACCCAACAATTCGCTGAGTTCCGGTCCAATTAAATTTTGTCCGCCATCACCTCTTGTGATGCTTAAATAAGCGGTTCGCGCTTTTACATCGTTGGCAAAATAGGAAATAAGTCGGGTATTTTCATCATCTGGATGTGCGGCGATGTACAAAACCGTTCCTAAAAAGTTGAGTTTTTTAATGGATTCGTAGATTTCTCCGGATGTTGGTTTTTTTGGCGCTTGCGCAAAAGATATGTTGATGCAAAAGATTGAAAGCAATAAAAAGGAAACTATTTTCTTCATTTAATTTTGATTTTTTAGCAGAAATCAAATATAAAATTAAATTTTAGACTTCACTTTTTTTTATGAAGTTAAATGTTATTGGTTACACGTTATTTGTTAGTAATTCAATTTGCGTTAGTGATTGAGC